>CAUBUJ010000093.1 GCA_958439155.1 uncultured Veillonellaceae bacterium | reverse complement strand
AGGTCTTCCGTCCTTCGGATTCTTCGAATTCGCATGGATCGGTGTTCCGATGACCATCGCTGGCATCATCTACTGCATTTTCCTCGGCCGTTTCCTCCTGCCTACCCATGAAGGCGGCGCGGAAATGAGCGAAGAAGACAAGAAAGCCCTCGAAGAAGCTGCTGCTGAAGCAGGTGCAGGCGACGAAGCCGGCAAGAGCAAGGCAAAACAGTGGATTTCCGGCATCATTCTTCTCGCTGTTGTAGGCTTCATGTATCTCGATCTCAAGACTGTACCGCTTCAGACTGCAGCAGTTGCGGGCGCAATCCTCTGCGTCATCACCGGCTGCCTGAAGGAAAAAGAAGCGTATGCGGGCATTGACTGGGTCACGATTTTCCTCTTCGCCGGCATGCTCTCCGTAGCGACCGCTATGGACAAGACCGGCGCAGGCAAGATGATCGCTGACCAGGTGGTAGGCCTCATCGGCGAAAACCCGAACCCCTACATGGTAGCAGGCGTTCTGTTCCTGATTTCCTGCGTACTGACAAACTTCATGTCCAACACCGCATCCGCTGCGCTTCTCGCGCCGATTGGTATTTCTATCGCCCAGTCCATCGGGGCGGATCCCCGTCCGGTACTGATGTGCCTCGGCATTGCCGCATCCTGCGCATTCTGCACACCGATGGGCACCCCGCCGAACACCCTCGTCCTCGGACCTGGCGAATTTACATTCAACAACTACGTGAAGTTCGGCTTCCCGTTCACCATCGTCGCTCTGATCCTTTCTGTAATCGTGATCCCGATGGTATGGCCGTTCTTCCCGGGAGCGTAATGAATTTTTGAATGTCCTGGCAGAGCCAGTCCGGCAGGGCCTGGCCGGCAGGCTGCCATTGTCAATGAAAGGGGTTACCAATGGACTCTCCGAATCCGTTAATGATCTGCCTCATCAATATGACCATCGTATTTGGCGTTCTTTACTTCCTCGACTGGATGATCCGTCTCATCCACATTGTGGATCCCACAAAGAAGAAGAAATAAGACCGTTCACATTGAAAAAGGAGATCAATTATGGAACAATTTACTTCAGCGCTGATTTCCGTCTGGACGGACAGCGGCTATGTGGCTCTCACATGGCAGAACCTGGTGATGATGCTCGTAGGCATTATCCTTCTGTACCTGGCGATTGCCAAAGAATATGAACCTCTGCTTCTCGGACCGATCGCGTTCGGCTGTATTATGGCAAACTTCCCGAATACGGGATTTGAAGAAGATATGGGCGTTATGATGGCGATTGGTTTCGGTATTAAGTACGAAATCTTCCCGCCTCTGATTTTCCTGGGTGTCGGCGCGATGACTGACTTTGGTCCGCTCATTGCGAACCCGAAGACCATGCTCCTCGGCGCGGCTGCCCAGATCGGCGTATTCGTAGCCCTCGCCGGCGCGATGGTTCTCGGCTTCAACGTACAGCAGGCAGCTTCCATCGGCATCATCGGCGGCGCTGACGGCCCGACCGCGATTTACCTGTCTTCCAAGCTCGCACCGGAACTGCTCGGCGCGATTGCAGTAGCAGCTTACTCCTACATGTCCCTGGTTCCGCTGATTCAGCCTCCGATCATGAAGCTCCTCACCACGGAACATCAGAGAAAAATCAAGATGGGCCAGCTTCGTCCGGTTACCCATTTTGAAAAGGTTGTATTCCCGGTGGTATCCGCCATCGTTATTTCCCTGCTTCTCCCGCCGGTAGCATCCCTGATCGGCATGCTCATGCTGGGGAACCTCTTCCGTGAATCCCGTGTCATGGACCGTCTGTCCGACACCTCCCAGAACGCCCTGATCAATATCGTAACCATTTTCCTGGCAACCGGCACTGGTCTTACCATGACCGGCGACAAGTTCCTCCGTCTGGAAACGATTGAAATCATCGTCCTCGGCCTGGTTGCTTTCGCAGCTGGCACCGCAGGCGGCGTCATCTTCGGTCAGATCATGAGCTGGGTCGATCACGGCAAGACCAATCCGCTGATTGGTTCTGCAGGCGTATCTGCCGTACCGATGGCAGCGCGTGTATCCCAGAACGTAGGCCTGAAAGCGAACCCGTCCAACTACCTGCTGATGCAGGCAATGGGCCCGAACGTAGCAGGCGTTATCGGGACAGCAGTAGCCGCAGGCACGATGCTGGCACAGTTCAGCAAATAATCGGTTCTAACCGGCAAAAAGCACTCCTTATGGGGTGCTTTTTTTATAGGGCTGTGGAATATTTCGGTTCATGCAGCTTTTCCATGCCCTTAGCCGCCGGAAGCGGCAGAGAATGGAGAGTCCCTTTCCTGCCTTATAGAAATAAGATGTGCATTTCCCTGGAAGACATGGAAGAAAAGACGCGACGGCAGGCTCCGGCCTTTACTGAACAGGGCCGTATCCGATATAATACATATATTACAGAAAAGGACGATTTTTCCTGCTGCGGAATGGCTTCCGCAGAGGGCCGCTTTGGCGCGAGAGCTTTCGGTATGCCAGGATTCCGCCATTTCTTCCAGGCATAAAATCTCCTTTTCCACGCAGGGGAGGTCCATGTATGATCGATTTATCAGGGGTACAAGATTTTAATGTCACCCATTTTATGCTGTATTGGCTCATTGTAGGGATCGTCGCTGTTTCCGTGGCCATCGGCATCGGCCAGGAACGGAAACTGAAGTGGTTCAAGCAGAGAAGCCGCAACGGTATCATTCTCCGCCGGGGCATGTTTGGCAACTACAGCATGCTCGGCGTACCGGTGACGCTGCCTGGATTTATTATTACCATCGGAATTTTTGCCGGCGGCTGGGTCATCTGGGCACTCCTGGTCTACGTTGTGCTCCCGCTGGTATAACCGGTATGAAAAGAATATGAAACAATAAAAAACGCATGGAGCGGATTCCATGCGTTTTTTGCTTCTGATGAGACTTATTTTTCTTTTTCCAGATTCCGGAAGACCAGGAAGGCCAGGCCCGCCTGGCAGGCCATGAGAAAGGCGAGCAGATCGAAGGCGGTGCTGATGTGGAAATGATGGGCAGTGAAACCTAAGAATGATGGGCCCGCGAGGATGCCTGCGTAGCCCATGCTGGTGAGCGCGGTCACCGCTGTCGAGAGAGGCATGCTCTTTTGCCGGGGAAGAAGGGAATACAAGATGGGAATGATATTGGCTGTCCCCGCTCCGAGCAGGGCAAATGCACCGAGAAGAAGGAAGAAATCAGAGGAGATGCTGATTCCGGCAAAGGCGAGCGCTGCAATAAGAATGCTCGCGGAAAGAACGGTTTTTTCACCAAGATGTTCGATCAGCACATCTCCTGCGAGGCGGAGGAGCAGTGCGGCGGCAGAGAAGAATGTATAGCCCAGTCCGGCAGATCCCAGAGGGATGCCTTTATCTTCCGTGAGGAGTACGCCGCTCCAGTCCATGACGCCGCCTTCGGCGAGGAATCCAATGCAGGCCATGAGACCCAGCAATGCCACAAGTCCCCTGGGCCAGAGAAAGGACTGTGCGCCGGCGCCGGCTTTTTCAGCAAGGTAATGGCGGTGAAAGAGAAGAAGCAGTCCTCCGATGAGCGCTGTATGGGTAAGGGAAATAAAAAAGAGGGAAAACCCGTATGATGCGGCAAGGAGGGAGAAGAGCGCACCAGCTGCAAAACATCCGATACTGTAAAAGGCGTGCATGCCGGACATAATACGCCTCCCGGAAGCTTGTTCCGTAAGTACGCCGTTCAGATTGATAGCCACGTCCAGGGCGCCTACAGACAGGCCCAATAGGGCGAGCACAGGAAGAAAAAAGAAGGGCGACGGAAGGAGGGGCAGGATGAGAAGCGCCGCTGATGCCGTCATAGAACAGGCAGCGATAAGAGCGCGGCATGACACGTACTGGGAGAGGATGCCTGCGGCAGGCATGGCCGCGCAGGCGCTGGCGCCGAGACAGAGGAGGAGAAGACCCAATAGATCCGCAGGAAGATGGAGTGTTTCTTTCAGAGCCGGGATCATCAGTCCCCATGTGGAATAGGCAAAGCCGCTGATGAAAAAAGCGCTCTTGGCGGCGTAAATTTCCCAGGCGGCGCTGCGGCCGGCGGCGGATAGATAGGGCATGGTATTCTCCTGTAAGAATCAATTAAAAGAAGTGTCCTTCCTGTATCGGGAGGGCGTGCTATAGGGCGTATCATAGTGGATTTGTGCGCATAAGTCAAGGTTCATTACATATACATGATTTTTACTGTAAAACATACAAAACATAACAGTTTTACTACTGTAAAAAAAGGGAGATATAATACAGGCGTCAAAGCGATAGAGACTGCAGAAAAGCCTGACGGCATCGCAGTCTTCCTCTGAAGAACGAGAAGAAAGGAGTGAGCGGAGGGGTCGTCTTCTTCAGGTACATAGAAGGAGAATGGACAGGTCCTGCGTATGCGCAGAGATAGCCCTTTTCCCCAATAAGTGGTTGCAAAAGAAGGTGTTTTTATGGATCCAGCGATTATTACTTTGTGCGTTCTCGCTGTAGCGGCAGTTTTATTTATTACAGAACTGATTCCTTTGGCCGCCACAGCAATGGCCGCCTGTACGGCTCTTGGCATCCTGGGTGTTCTTTCCAGCAAGGCCGTTTATGCAGGACTTTCTGATCCGACCGTTGTTCTCTTCGCGGGTATGTTTGTCATTGGCGCATCCATGTTCCATACAGGACTGGCACAGGCGATCGGCGAATATGTGGTAAGTAAGGCAGGAACCAAGGAAAGCCGCCTCATGTTTTGCCTCATGGCTGTGACGGTGGTGCTTTCTGCGGTGTCTTCCAACACAGGGACTGTGGCCTGCCTCATGCCTGTTGTGATCGGCATCTGCGCCGCAGCGAAGATCTCCGCCTCCCGTCAGCTCATTCCGCTGGCTATGGCAGCCAATGTAGGCGGCATGATTACCATGATCGGCACCCCGCCGAATGTGATCATCACAGGCGCGCTGAAAACAGCAGGTCTTCCGTCCTTTTCATTCTTTGAATTTGCCTGGATCGGCGTACCGCTCTCTATTGCGACGATCATCTACGCGCTGACCATCGGCAAGCATCTCCTGCCAAACCGTATGGAAACGGGCAATGTCGATGACAAAGCGGTGAAAGCTGCCGCCGAAGAAGCCGGCGCGGGCCATGGGCCGAAGAGTAAGTCCAAGATGATCATTTCCGGCGTGATTATGCTTTCTGTAGTGGGCTTCATGTATGCCGATCTGCCTACCATTCCGCTCCAGACTGCCGCCGTGGCAGGGGCGATCCTCTGCGTCATCACAGGGTGCCTGTCGGAAAAACAGGCCTATGCAGGTATTGACTGGGTTACGATTTTCCTCTTTGCAGGCATGCTCGCTGTGGCAGGTGCCATGGATAAGACCGGAGCGGGCAAAATGATCGCCGATGTGGTTATCTCCGCTATGGGCACTGCTCCGAATCCGTATGTAGTCACCGCGGTGATGTTCCTCATCTCTGTAACGCTTACCAATTTTATGTCCAATACCGCTTCGTGCGCGCTGCTTACGCCGATCGGTATCTCCATTGCCCAGGCGATCGGCGCAGATCCGCGGCCCATCGTCATGGCCCTCGGCATCGCCGCTTCCGCCGCGTTCTGCACGCCCATGGCGACGCCGCCAAATACACTGGTGCTTGGCCCGGGGAAATATTCCTTCAATGATTATGTGAAATTTGGATTTCCTCTGTCTATCATCGCTCTGGTGATCTGCGTCATCATCATTCCTACAGTATGGCCCTTCTTCCCTGCAGCGTAAGCGGGACAGCGGCAAAACGATACTTGCCGATGAGGTATAGACGGATTTCTTTCCAATGAATCTGTTTATATAGAGGCAATCCGGTTTCACCTTCCGGCTGAAGAAAAACTCTGCATCCCCCAAGTGCAGGGCTTTTCTCTATTTCCTGGACAGGTACACCTTCTTCACAAAAAAGAGAAAAACGTATACCACTCAATAATTATTTAGCTGTGATTTGTGATTTTATTGAAAACAATGATATAATAAATGTACCAAAAATAGCAGAAAAGAAATGCTGCTTAGTAGAGATAGGAGAAATAGAATGGAATACCGCATCGAACACGACACATTAGGAGAAGTGAAAGTACCGGCGGACCGGAAGTGGGGCGCCCAGACAGAGCGGAGTCACGAAAATTTCCGTATCGGCCACCGCATGCCCCTGGAAATTGTCCATGCCTTCGCAGTGATGAAAAAATGCACTGCCATGGTGAATGAAAAGATGAACGGCCTCGACGAGGACAAAGCGGCAGCCATTATGGAAGCGTGCGACGAGATCGCTGCGGGAAAATGGGATGATGAATTCCCTCTCGTGGTGTACCAGACCGGCTCCGGTACGCAGAGCAATATGAATATGAATGAAGTGGCAGCGCACCTTGCCAATGAGAAACTCGCTGCCAAGGGGATTGACAAGAAAGTGCATCCCAATGATGACGTGAACCGTTCCCAGTCTTCCAATGATACCTTCCCGACCGCCATGCATATTGCCGCAGTGAAGGTGCTTCACGAAGCGCTTTATGGTCCGCTCGATGAGCTGATCGCCACCTTTGACAAAAAGAGCAAGGAATACATGCACATCGTGAAAAATGGCCGGACCCATGTGCAGGACGCGGTGCCCCTTACTTTCGGCCAGGAAATTTCCGGCTGGGC
>CAUBUJ010000092.1 GCA_958439155.1 uncultured Veillonellaceae bacterium | reverse complement strand
CGCCATATAATTAGAACAATCAATACAGCAAATACGATGACCGAGATTTTCCAGAGCATTTCATGGATGACTGAAGAGAGCCGGCGGGCGGTGTGAGCCGGTGCATCGGGAAGTGCGATATGTCCCTCGGGAGTATTTCTTCTGAAGCGAGTAAGAAGAAACGGCTGGTCCACGTTACGGACACTCCTATAAGTACAATGTAGGGTGGTACCGCGAAATGTCGCCCCTATCTCCATTTGGAGGTAGGGGTTTTCTGTTTCCTGTACACGCTGCTGTGCCGTAGGGAAAGTGAAACTGCAGGGTGGTACCGCGCGAAGCGCCCCTGTTTCCGGAAATGCATGCATCCGGAAACAGGGGCGCTTTTTGATTCCACCGCAGCTCCGTATTGATCATAAGAAAAAACAAAGGACATAGATCCCCGCCGGGCGGTCTGGACGGAAGAGAGAACGCGGAGCAGAGGAGCATCTTCTTACAGGAGGAATCAATCATGACAACAAACAAATGGACAAAGAGAATGGCAGCGGCGGCCGCCGCCCTGATGATCGCAGGGGCATTTGCCGGATGCGGCGGGGACAAGAAGGCAGCAGGCAGCGCTTCTGCTGGAAATACAGCGAAAATCGGCGTTCTCGAAGCGACCTCCGGTCCTGGGGCGGCTTACGGCATCGCTATGAAAGAAGGGGTGGATCTGGCTGTAGAGGAAATCAACAAAGATCCCAATACGAAGATCAAGCTGGACATCGCTTTCTACGATACGAAGGGCAATAAGAATGAAGCGATCAACGCCATGAAGAAAGCCATCGAGCAGGACAAGGTCCTCGCTATCGAAGGGCCGACCTTCTCCGGGGAAATGTTTGCCGCCGGACCCATTGCGCAGCAGTCCAAAGTGGTCGCCTTCGGTACAGGCACCACCGCGCCGGGCATCACTGACATCGGGGACTACATTTTCCGCAACGCCATCCCCGGCAAGATGGCCATTCCCCAGACGGTGCAGAAAGCCCATGACAAGCTGGGATTCCAGAAAGTGGCCATCCTTTACTGCAACAACAATGACCAGATGGTCGGGGAAAACGGCATCTACCAGGATCTCTTCAAGAAAATGGGCATTGACATCGTAGCGACCGAGACCTTCGCTGAAAAAGACACAGACTTCTCGGCGCAGCTCACGAAAATCCAGGCAGCCGATCCTGACGTGATCTGTGTGGCCAGCCTCTACCAGGAAGGGGCGCTCATCGCGAAAAAAGCGAGAGAAATGGGGATGCACCAGCCCATTATCGGCAATAACGGCTTCAACAGCCCGGAATACATCAAGCAGGCCGGGGAGGCCGCAGATGGTACCCTTGTAGCCACGCCGTGGAACCCGGAGCGGAAGACAGAGAAAGCGCAGAATTTCCGGAAAGCTTTCATCGCCAAGTACAATCATGAACCGGACCAGTTCTCCGCCCAGGCTTATGACGCCATGTATACCCTCCACCAGGCCATTGAACAGTCCGGCACCACCACGGACCGGAAGAAATTCCGCGATACCCTCGCCCAGATCAAAGGCTTCGAAGGAGCCACCGGGAAATTTGAATTTGACCAGAACCGCGATCCCAAGATGGATCTGGACATTCTCGAAATTCAAGGCGGCAAGTGGACGCCTCTCCAGTAAGGGGCTTTCCGAAAGGAAGGGATGCCCCTTTCCCGGCGGCCTGGACAGGCTCGGGGAAGAGGCTCTCCTTTACACAAAAAATACATTTTTTCTATTGACAATGCTGCATAACTTACTATAATATACTTACATGCACAAGTTGAAAGACAAGGAACAGGCAAAAGCGTCGTGACGGAGCGGCCCAGAGAACCGGCGGCTGGTGAGAGCCGGTGCGCACCGCGGCGCGAGCTCGCCTGGGAGTTCTGTCCGTGAAATCAGTAGGGGACAGCGCCGCCTGCGTTACAGGCTGACAAGCGATGATCGAGAGCAAAAAGGACCGCAGTCCATGACGGAAGAGAGCCGGCGGGTGGTGTGAGGCGGCGCATTCTGCGGTCCAAATATATCACTCGGGAGCTCCTTTTTTGAACACAGTAGAAAAAGGCGTCAGTCCTCGTTACGGATCCGGAAATGAAAGTATAATGTAGGGTGGTACCGCGTTTAACGCCCCTATCTGCAGCCGCAGGTAGGGGTTTTTATATGCCGCCGCCGTACTTCTTCATTCCAGTAAGTGATAAGTAGGGTGGTACCGCGCACTTGCGCCCCTGTTATGACACGCACCATGTCATAACAGGGGCGTTTCTTATCTCCGCCCATTCCGGCCGGGCCGGGCGCTTCTTCCATACAGGCACAGGAAGAAGGGCAGTTCCAATGTGCCTCACATTTGCAGAAAGGGAAATGATCGTGTTTTCACAGCAGCTCATCAACGGTTTGACCCTGGGAAGCGCCTACGCAGTCATCGCCATCGGCTACACACTGGTTTTCGGTGTGCTGAATATCGTCAACATGGCGCACGGCGGCATCTTTATGATCGGCGCCTACATCGGGCTTCTGCTCGTGACCCAGGCTGGTTTCGGGATATTCCCGGCCCTCATCGGCGCTATGATCGGCGGCGCCATTCTCGGGTATTTATTGGAATTCTTCGCCCTTCGTCCGCTTCGCCGGCGGAAAGTGACGCACCTGGCGCCTCTCATCAGTACCATCGGCGTGTCTATCTTCCTGGAAAGCGTGGCGCTCATGGTATTCGGGCCGCAGACCCAGTCCTTCCCGGCGACCATCAGCAATGAACTGATGGACATGGGAGCTTTCAAAATTTCCGGCATCCAGATCATCAGTCTCGGCACGGCAGTGGTTCTCATGGTGCTCCTCACCATCATGCTGAACAAGACCAAGATCGGCAAGGCTGTGCGGGCCACTTCTGAAAATATTGAAACCGCCAGCCTTCTCGGCATCAATACAGGCCGCATCATTACCTTCACGGTGATGCTCGCTTCCGCCCTCGGCGCGGCGGCAGGCGTTCTCATCGGCCTCACCTTCAACGCCATTGAACCGACCATGGGGACCGCCATGGGCTTCAAAGGCCTGGCCGTCCTCATTATGGGGGGCCTGGGCAATGTGGAAGGCGCCATGGCAGGCGGCTTTATTCTGGGCATCGCCGAAGTATTCAGCGTAGCCTACGGCGCGTCCACCTATCGTGACGCTGTCGCATTCGGCATGATCATTCTGATCCTTTTCATCCGGCCGGAAGGATTGTTCGCAAAGGCTGGGAAAGGAGGAAGACCGTAATGGAAGAATTACTGAATGGGTATTTCCTGCAGGTCCTCGTATTTATCTGTATCAATACCATCCTGGCGCTCACCATTTATATGACACTCTGCACCGGGCTTCTCTCTCTCGGCAACGCCGGCTTCATGAGCTTCGGCGCGTATACCTCAGCGATCCTTACGATGAAACTGGATATGCCCATGCCTCTCGGCATTCTCTGCGGCGGCATTGTGGCGGCAGTGGTGGCCCTCATTATCGGCCTGCCTACGATCCGTCTCCGCGGCCTGTACCTGGCTATTGCCACACTCGGCTTCGGCGAAGTGGTCCGGGTCATCGCGCTCAACCTGAAAATCACCAACGGCGCCCTCGGCCTTTCGGGCATTCCCTCCATGGCGAGCGTCCTCTCGGACTACGCCAGCGATATGGGCCTCATCGATGCCCTCTCCCTCGATTCCCAGACAGCGGGACAGCTCCTCATGTGCATCGTCCTCCTCGTGCTGGTTTTCGTGATTTTCCTCTTCTGGTATTCCCTTGAACATTCACGGGTGGGCCGTGCCTTTGCGGCAATCAAAGCGGATGAACACGCAGCGGCTCTCTCCGGCATCAATGTAAACTACTACAAGATGATGGCATTCCTCTTCAGCTCCTTCTTCGCAGGCGTTGCCGGCGCGATCTATGCCCATGCCACCTTCTTCATCAGCCCGACAGACTTCACCTGGCACAAAGTGGTGGACATGCTCCTCTACACCGTATTCGGCGGCAGCAACGTCATGTGGGGTTCCCTCCTGGGCGCGACTGTCCTCACCATCGTACCGGAATCCCTTCGTGCCATGTCGGAATACCGGGACATCATCTACGGCCTCATGCTGGTGGTGCTCATGGCGTTCCGCCCGGACGGCATTCTTTCCTATGACGCGGTGAAGTACATTTCCCGTACCTTCAAAAAAGCGCCGAAAGGAGGCAACTGATGTTACTCGAATTAAAAGAAGTGACCAAGAAATTCGGCGGCATCACAGCCCTCTCCGATATGTCCTTCACCGTCAATAAAGGCGACATTTTCGGCATCATCGGACCGAACGGCGCCGGCAAAACCACCATTTTCAATATGATCACCGGCATTTACCAGGTGACCTCCGGGGACGTCCTCTTCAACGGCACCTCCATCGAAGGGAAGAAACCGTACCAGATCGTGGACGGCGGCATCGCCCGTACCTTCCAGAACATCCGCCTCTTCGGCAACATGACCGTTCTGGAAAACATTCTCGTAGGACGCCATTCCCGCATGAAAGAAGGCCTTCTGGCGAGCATTTTCCATACGAAGTCCATGCGGAACGAAGAAAAAGAAGCGGTAGAAGAAGCGCACAAGCTCCTCCAGTACGTAGGACTTGACGACGTGGCGGACCACACCGCCGCCGAGCTTCCTTACGGCAAGCAGAGAAAACTCGAAATCGCCCGCGCCATGGCCTCCCATCCGCAGCTCATCCTCCTGGATGAACCGGCAGCCGGCATGAACGACAGCGAAACTGCAGCCCTCATCGACCTCATCCGGGGCATCCGGGAACAGTTCAATATCACCATTATCCTCATTGAACACGATATGAACCTGGTCATGACCCTCTGCAACCACCTGATCGTGGTCAACTTCGGCAAGAAACTGGCGGAAGGCACCCCGGCGGAAGTCCAGAGCAACCCTGCCGTTATCGAAGCCTATCTCGGAAAGGAGGACGCCTGATGCTTCTGGAACTGAAAAACGTCGTTGCCTGCTACGGCAACATCAAAGCACTGAAAGGCATCAGCCTCTCTGTAGAAGAAGGAAAAATCGTCACCTTGATCGGCGCCAACGGCGCAGGGAAATCTACCACCATGAAAACCATCATGGGCGTGATGAAACCCACCGAAGGGGACATCCTGTATGAAGGGAAATCCATCAATGGCCTCAAACCTTACCAGAACGTAGCCCATGGGCTGGTCCTCGTTCCGGAAGGCCGTCAGATCCTCCAGAACATGTCCGTTCAGGAAAACCTTGAAATGGGCGCCTACCAGCGGAGCGACAAAGCAGGCATCGCGGAAGATATGGAAAAAATCTTCGCCCGCTTCCCCCGCCTGAAAGAACGGGCCGGCCAGTACGGCGGCACCCTCTCCGGCGGCGAACAGCAGATGCTCGCCATCGGCCGCGCCATGATGGCCCGTCCGAAAGTGATGCTCCTGGACGAACCCTCCATGGGTCTTGCCCCGCTCGTGGTGCAGCAGATTTTCGACGTGGTCAAAGAAATCAACCAGAGCGGCACCACCGTCCTCCTGGTCGAACAGAACGCGCGGAAAGCCCTCGCCATCGCTGACTATGCTTACGTTATGGAAACAGGCAAAATCGTCCTCCAGGGCCCGGCCCCGGAAGTCGCCGCCAACCCAAGCGTCATGGCAGCTTACCTGGGCGGAAAAAAATAATAGAACCGATCCACAAAAAAGCACCTGTGCCCCTGCATGGGTGCTTTTTCGCGCGGGTAACATGAGGCGCGCTTTGCGAAAGTACGTCATGGGAGCGGGGGCAAAGGTCTGAGGTCTAAGGTCGAAGGTCTAAGGCGGCTGGTGCGCCATGTGAGCGGAGTCTGAAGCCCAAAGTCTGAAGTCTGGAGAGGAAAGCGGAAGGGCTTCTTTTTTATGCGGCTCCGCCGCGGGGAATGACGGGATGGGCATGGTACATCATTCGCGCAGGGTCCGAGGTCTAAGGTCAAAGGTCGGAAATAAAAGCTGTCAGCTTTCAGCCATCAGCTGTCAGCAGAAAGTGATGGAAGATTTAAAAGATCTTCCTCTTTTTCTTCAGACTCCAGACTTTTGTCTTCAGACTTTTCCCGCGGCGTACCAGATCTCTGCGCTTTGTACTTTGCGCTCTGCACCATCTCCCAGGCACAAGAATAAATGGACGTCATCCAGTTCAAAGGGAAAGAGGAGGAATTTTCGCGGGAGGCCGCATTGTTTTTCATGGAACATTTATGCTACAATGGAGAAAAAGGAGATATGGTTTCCAAAGGCGGTGAGGGAATGGACAAGTTTACAGACTGGGAAGAATTGTCGCTCTCGGACAATTTCCTATTTCAAAAAGTGATGCGCAATAAGAGGCTCTGCAAGCGCCTCATTGAGAATATTCTCCGGATTAAAATCCGAGATATTACTTATCCGGAAGAAGAAAAATCGATCAACATGGATCTGAACAGCAAAAGCATCCGCCTGGACGTATATGTGGAAGACGATACAGGGAGAGTGTATGACCTGGAAATGCAGACCACATCCGGTCCGGAAAAAGAACTGCCCAAGCGGACGCGGTACTACCAGGGGATGATCGATATGAACCTCATCGAAAAAGGAGCGGACTACGAAGAACTGAATCCGTCCTACATTATTTTCATCTGTACCTTCGATCCGTTCAAACGGGGACTCCCGATGTACACCTTTAC
>CAUBUJ010000091.1 GCA_958439155.1 uncultured Veillonellaceae bacterium | reverse complement strand
ATTTTGATAAGCCTCAGACGCCAAACGGGCTGGGAGTTTGGCTCCAGGCTCGGGGGCAGCGGGACTGCATCATTTGTAGCGGGGCCCGCGGTCTGAGGTCTGAGGTTGAAATAGGAAAAACTCTTTCTATGCGGCCCCGCCGCCACTTTGCGCTCTGCGTTTTCTATCGAAATGGGTGTCATATCGACCGGGCGTACGCAGGATATATGGGATGCAGCGTCATGGAAAAGGACGCAGAAGAGTGGAGATATCTTACGTTATCTTCGGGCACGTCCGCTCGAAATGACGCCCATTCCGGCTTGTACCTTGAAAGGATCCTTTCTATTTTCGCTGAGAGCTGACGGCTGATGGCTCTGCAAAGCGGCGAAGCCCAAATATAAAAAAGTTCTTCCTATTTCCTCTTCAGACTCCCGTCTCCAGACTTCCGACTTCATTCTAATGACGCACTCCCGCTTTCCCCGTTCCGCTTTGTCCCTTTTGGGGATGCGCATATAATAAGGACAAACGAGAGGAGGAATGATCCGATGAAATGGAAACAAGCGGTCATAGCAGCTGCGGCGGCGCTGATTTTATCTATGGGGGAAAGCGGGGCGTGTACGCTCTGGGCGGCAGCGGGCGATGCGGCGGGAGGCGGGACGATTCTTGCGAAGAACCGGGACTGGTATCCCAATCACAGACAGATTGTAAAGCAGGTCCATCCTGATGGAGGCTATGCCTACATGGGGATTTATGCGGAAAATAAAAAAGTCTATTCCGGCTTCAAAGCGGGCATCAATGAAAAAGGCCTGTCCATCGTGAATGCCTCCGCGTCGTCCATTCCCCGGGCGGAACGGAAAAAGATGGGCTATACCTGGAAAGTGATGGAACATGTCCTTGCCCGGTGCGCTACTGTGGAGGACGCTCTGTCATACCTTTCCGCTGTCCAGGGGCCGCGGTTTCTCCTGCTGGCAGACCGTAAAGAAATCGCCCAGGTGGAAATCGGTCCGTATGGACTGAAACGGGTGGAGCGGAAGAAAAACGGTACGCTCTACCACACGAACCATTACAAGGAGTTTCCCCTCACTGGATTCAATGAACTCCCAGGAGAAAGCAGCCATGTGAGAGATGGGCGCATCGGGGAGATTCTCCGGGAAAAGACCTCCTGGACGATGGATGATTTCATCGCCGTCACATCAGACCAGGCTGCCGGCGCCGACGACAGCATTTTCCGTACAGGGAGCACGAAGAAATCAGAAAAAACCATCGCTTCCTGGGTAGTCCGGATTCCCCTGGAAGGAACGCCGGAAATCTATGTGCGCCTGCTCAATCCTAAGGAACCGGTCCGGGAAGTACGTCTCGCAGGAGACGCGCTTTTTAACGAGAAGTGATGTACGCCATGACAGCAGGCTGCGGGACGTGCGTCATGGGAGCGGGGTGAAGAGTTTAGAACTATGAGTTTAGAGGGGTTGTACCGCCTGCGGCGGGATTTTGATAAGCCTCAGACGCCAAACGGGCTGGGAGTTTGGCTCCAGGCTCGGGGGCAGCGGGACTGCATCATTTGTAGCGGGGCCCGCGGTCTGAGGTCTGAGGTTGAAATAGGAAAAACTCTTTCTATGCGGCCCCGCCGCCACTTTGCGCTCTGCGTTTTCTATCGAAATGGGTGTCATATCGACCGGGCGTACGCAGGATATATGGGATGCAGCGTCATGGAAAAGGACGCAGAAGAGTGGAGATATCTTACGTTATCTTCGGGCACGTCCGCTCGAAATGACGCCCATTCCGGCTTGTACCTTGAAAGGATCCTTTCTATTTTCGCTGAGAGCTGACGGCTGATGGCTCTGCAAAGCGGCGGAGCCGCATATAAGAAGTTCTTCCTATTTCCTCTTCAGACTCCCGTCTCCAGACTTCCGACTCCATTCTAATGACGCACCATCTGACCTTAGACCTTAGACCTTAGACCTCAGACCTTTGGCCCCGTTCCAATGAGTTACTTCCGTCACCCGCGCCCCATGGGTCCAGTTCCTGATGCATAGATATACATATTTTTGAATTTTATCTGCAATGGGATGCATAAAAGAATGACTGCTTCTATTGACAGCTGTCCTGTATGGCCCTATACTTAAACTACAATTTCGCAAGCGAAGGAGCTCTTTCTGCGGCAGGTCCGCAGGAAGGGCTTTTCTTGCTTTTTACAGGGAAAGAATCGTTCTTTCCGCAAGGGGGATTTTATGGATCAGAAAAAAGAAAGCTGGGGCCACAAGTACGGCCTCCTCCTGTCCATCCTTGCCATGGCTGCCGTGTGGATGTTCCAGACACCGCCGGATCTGCCTACGCAGGGACACCGGCTCATCGGCATTCTCGTTTTTGCCGTGCTTATCTGGATGACCGAAGGGGTGTCCTATCCGGTGAGCGCCTTTGTCATCATTACGCTTATGGCCTTTTCTCTCGGCATGGCGCCCAATCCGGCTCATGTGGACCAGCTTCTCGGCACAGGGAAGGCCCTTTCCATGGCTCTCTCCGGCTTCTCCACCTCCGCGTGGGCGCTCGTAGCAGGGGCCATGTTCCTCTCCGCGGCGATGATTATCACCGGCCTTGACAAGCGGATCGCCCTCATGGTGATGTCCCGCATCGGCGTCCAGTCGAACCGTCTCGTGATCGGCGTCATTTTCGTCGGTTTCCTGCTCTCCTTCTTCGTGCCGTCCACCACGGCCCGCGTATCCTGCATGGTCCCCATCGTGCTCGGCATCATCCGCACCTTCGGCCTCCGGCAGGGCAGCGTCTTCGCCGGCGTCCTCATGATGGCCGTCGCCCAGGCAGACAGCCTCTGGAATGTAGGCATCAAGACCGCCGCCGCCCAGAATATGGTGGCCATCGGCTTCATCCAGCAGGTTCTCGGAAAAGACATCAGCTGGCTCGAATGGTTCATCGCCGCCGCGCCTTATGCGGCAGTTATGTCGGTGGTGCTCTACTACATTCTCATCAAGACCATGCCGCCGGAAGTGAAAGCCATGCCCGGCGGAAAAGAAGCGCTTCAGGAAATGATCCGTGAAATGGGTCCTGTCACGCTTCCTGAGAAAAAACTCCTCGTCGTGTCCCTGCTGCTCCTCTTCTTCTGGGTGACAGAAAAGAAACTCCATCCCTTTGATACGACCACCGTCACCATCGCCGGCATTATGCTCATGATGATGCCGAAGATCGGCGTCATGACCTGGAAAGACGCGGTCCCTTATATCAACTGGGGCACCATTACCCTCTTCGGCGTAGGCATTAGCCTGGGGAGCGCCCTCCTGAAAAGCGGCGCCGCCATCTGGCTGGCCCACCATTTCGTATCCCTCATCGGCATGGAAATGATGACGCCGGTCATGATCATCATGGTCATGGCCGTCTTCCTCACGGTGATCCACCTCGGCTTTGCCAGCGCCACAGGCCTTGCGGCAGCCATGATCCCCATCGTCATCGCCGTGCTCCAGAGCGTAGAGACACCGGGCATCAATATCCTCGGCATGACCATGATTCTCCAGTACACCATCTGCTTCGGCTACATCCTGCCGGTGAACGCGCCGCAGAATATGATTGCCTACAGCACGGGCTACATCACAGCCAATGATTTTCTGAAAACAGGCATCCCCATGACCATCGCCGCTCTCGTGATGATCTGGATCTTCTCCATGACCTACTGGCACTGGTTGGGCTATGTAGGGTAAGGAAATGGCCAAAGCCTCTCCCGCAAAGGAGGGGCTTTTTGCGTGGCTGCACAGGGGGCGGCTTATGGGAAGCGCGTCATGGGAGAAGGGCGCAGAGGGGTGGAACCGAATACTCTGAAGGGCACAGGCGAAAGAAATCACCGCCCATCTCGCTTTGCCTAATTCCGGTTCCTGTCAGCGGCTGGCCCGAAACTCGCTTCGCGCTGGCATAGGGCCAGAATTCCCGCCGCCGCTCACCTCCATTACCCCTGCGGGGTCGGCAAGACTTCGAATGGGCGGGGAGATGAATGGGATTTTGAAGTTTGCGGCAGGAGCGAGGTCCCAGGTGCTAAGGTTTCCTGTATCTGCATACGCGTGGGGTTAGGTGCGAGGGTTCCCTTATTCTTCAGCATGAGCATACAGGCGTAGTCAATAGGAACTCGTCGAAATTGGAGTCATCTCGACCGGTCGTTATTTCCTTCTCATGGGGAATCGCAAACAATGGACAATGATTTGAGGAGTGGAGAGATCTTACGGATTCTTCGCAATGTTCGTCATCCCGACCGGGCGGAGGAAAGATCATTGCATCGAATGCCAAAAGAAAGTACGGCACAGAGTGGAAGCCGTGCTCCCTCGAGCGAAGCGGAGGGTACCTCTTGCGGGTCCCCTTTAGGGTAGATCTTTCGTGAAAATCGCAAGGCTCGCTCCCTTTGGTTTGCGTCATTCCTGCGATATGTCTGATTTACGTCTGCGTACAAACTCAAAATGGAAAAATGACACTTCACAGGGCTCGCCCCCTTGGGGGGAGAGCTGGCCAAGGGCCTCCCAGGGGATGAGTCTGCGCATACACTGGTTTTCAACCCGTTCATGCACGGCGAAGCCAAAATATAAAAAAGTTCTTCCACTTTCCTCTCCAGACTTCAGACTCCGGTCTCCAGACCACGAGCCCCGCCCCCAATGACGCACCATCCGACCTTAGACCGCGGGCCTTGCTGTTAATGAGGCAGTCCCAGCTTACCAATATTTCCGCCGCCCATCTGATCTGAGGCAGCGGCACCATATCTCTGCTCTTTGCGCTCTGTACTCTGCGCCCTACTCCTATGCGGCACTCTCCTCTTGTCCAATTTTTCCTTACAACTTTTTTCCAAGTAGCGTATAATAAGAAAAATATCCTGTGATGCAGGGACCGAGTCCCTTTCCTGCGGGAGTGAAGGAGAAAAGAAGAATGGCATTACTCAAAACGAGAAAAGTGGGCATCATCGGTGCCGGGAATGTAGGTCCTCATGTAGCGCTCAGCCTGGCTACCCAGGGTCTGGTGGATGAAGTGGTATTTTATGATATCAAGGAAAAGAAAGCGTTCGGCGAAGCCATGGATATTATGGACGCAGTGAGCTACATGCCCCACCATGTGGAAATCTACAGCGGCACTGTGGAAGATATGAAGGACGCGGATATTCTGGTGAATGCCAGCGGCAAGACCCGCCAGCCTGGTCAGACCCGCCTCGATATGATGGATGAAGCAGTGGCTACGACGAAGCAGTTCGCCCCGCTCATCAAGGCATCTGGTTTTGACGGCATCATCGTTTCCATTTCCAATCCCTGCGACATCATCACCCAGTACCTGCAGCACCTTCTCGACTGGCCGAAGGACCGGATCATCGGCAGCGGCACCGCCCTTGACTCGGCGCGCCTCCAGATGCAGCTCGCGTCCCAGCTCCAGGTGAACCGCCGGTCGGTCACGGCATACCTTCTGGGCGAACACGGCGACAGCAGCATGATTCCCTGGAGCCATGTCTTCGTCGCAGGCAAGCCCATTGGAGAACTCCTCGCGGAAAATCCGGACAAATACCACATGGACAGCTATGCGGAAGTGCTCCACAAGGTACACCGCGGCGGGTATATTGAAAATGACGGCAAGGGCTGCACTGAATTCGGCGTCGCATCGGCCACAGCGGAATTGATCCGCGCCATTTTCCACAATGAGCACAAGATTCTCCCCTGCTCGGTTTATCTGGATGATCTCTACGGCGTGAAGGATACTTTCGCTTCCGTCCCGGTGAAGGTCGGCGCGAAAGGCGTGGAAGATGTGATTTCCATCCATCTCACCGATGAGGAACAGGCGGAATTTGAAGCGTCCATCAAAGTATTGAAGGAACATTACGCCCGGGCGCTCACACTGTAATTTCATAGAAAAGGAAGAAAAGGCTCTTCTCCGCATAGGGGAGGGCCTTTTGATTTGACAGGAAATGTTCTGCCCTATGGGGCGGCGATTTTTACAGGGAGGAAATGATGGCTCTTTTTCAGTGGGAGAAAAATGGGATGTATGACGGAAAGGCGCGTCCGGCGTGGCTTTCCCGCGAGGCGACGGCACCGGTGCGGGCCTTTCATGCCGGTGTGCCGGGATACGGGGAGACGCCTCTGGTGTCCCTGCCGCACCTGGCGCACCGGCTCGGAGTCGGCGCGCTCTATGTGAAGGATGAGTCGAAACGGTTCGGCCTGAACGCATTCAAAGGGCTCGGCGGGGTCTATGCCGTGGCGCGGGCCGCCGCGGAGGCAGCAGGGATTCCGAGAGAAGAACTCACCTGGGCGGCTCTCACAGCGCCATCTGTGCGGGAGAAACTGGCTGACCTCACTTTCGTCACCGCCACCGACGGCAATCATGGCCGGGGCGTGGCCTGGGCGGCTCGTCTCCTCGGATGCCGGTCTGTGGTGTACATGCCCCGCGGCTCGGCGGAAACGCGGGCGGAGGCGATCCGCGGTGCCGGCGCGTCGGAAGTGACCATTACCGATCTCACCTATGACGACGCCGTACGGAAGGCCGACGCCATGGGAAAGGCCCGCGGCTGGCATCTCATCCAGGATACGGCCTGGCCGGGCTATGAAAAGCCGCCCCGGTGGATCGTGGAAGGGTATACCACCATGGTATGGGAGGCTCTCGACCAGATGAAGGCAGCCGGCGCGGCACCAACCCATGTACTTCTCCAGGCCGGGGTGGGGGCGCTCGCAGGAAGCGTCACCGGCGCGCTTGCCGCGGAATATGGAGAGCGCTGCCCTGTGATCG
>CAUBUJ010000090.1 GCA_958439155.1 uncultured Veillonellaceae bacterium | reverse complement strand
GTATTTCTTGAAAGAATGAGCGGTTTGTCCCAGAGATCCTCCGGGGTGACCGCTTTTTTCGCTGCCAGCGGGTCGTCCCTTCGCATCATGACGCACCACCGGTCGCACCCTCCTGCAGGAAGCGATTCATACATCTCCGGATCGGCATCGCCATAGGCAAAAGCAAAATCTACGAGCCCCCTGTCCAGGTCATAGAATGCTGCAATGCCATCTCCGGTAATCATATGGAAATGAACCCCTGGATACCGTGCCTGCACTGCCCGGGCCGCTTTCAGCATGCGCCCTGCCAGGAGGGATTCCCCGCTTTCGATATACACATCGCCCAGGATCTCGCTCTCTTCCCCGCGAAGCTCCTGGTCTGCTTTTCCCGCAATCTGCAGAATTTCTTCGGCATACTTCTGGAGAAGAAGCCCTTCGCTGGTAAGAGAAATATGCTGGGTGGTCCTGTTGAAAAACACTTTGCCATATTCTTCTTCCAGTGCCCGTATCTGTTTCGACAAGGTCGGCTGGGAGACATGGAGCAGCGCCGCCGCGCGGGTAAAACTTTCTTCCCTGGCAACAGCGAGAAAATATTGGAGTGTACGGATCTCGATCATGTGATTCACCTCATTTTCATTGTAGTACATCCGATTTATTCTGAAAAGGAATAAATCTTTATCATTTAAAAATATTAGAATATTCTATGCCCCATTTTTTATACTATCTACAGGATCATTTCTACGTAGTACCGATTGGATAAGGAGATTGCCTATGAAAAAATCATTCTGCAAAAAGGCCTTGCTCGCTGCCCTGCTTGTCATGGGACTCGCCCCGGCAGGCGGCATCACAGCCGGCGCGTCCCATGCCGCCCCTTTGAACATACTGGAGGAAAATCTATCTATGAAACATGCATCCATCACCGATCTAAAGAAAGATACCCGCGTATTTGCCATTGATCCATCTATTACGGTGAAAGAAGTCCGTTTCGAAAATCACTACGGCTTCACTGTGGCAGGCCACCTCTACCTGCCCCGCGATTTTGACCCCAGTCATACCTATGAGGCCATTGCCGTAAGCGGCCCCTTCGGCGCGGTGAAGGAACAGGTCTCCGGGCTCTACGCGCAGGAACTGGCAAAGCGGGGACTTGCCGCTGTCGCTTTCGATCCGTCCATGACTGGAGAAAGCAGCGGGAAACGGCGCAATATGGCTTCCCCTGACATTTTCACCGAAGATTATCACGGAGCGGTAGATTTTCTGTCCTCCCTGTCCTTCGTCAATCCTTCCAGAATCGGGGTGCTAGGCATCTGCGGCCTCTCCGGCATGGCCGTCACCGCTGCCGGCAGCGACAGCCGCATAGGAGCTGTCGCCGTTTCCGCTCTCTACGACATGTCAGAAAGCATCAGCGACCATTACAAAGGCGCTTACTATACACCGGAAGAGCGGGATATCGTGCTGCGCCATCTGGCGGACATGCGGAATGAAGAAGCGCGCACTGGAAAGTCCATTCCCGGCGCTCAAGAAATGACCGTCGATGCTTCCGGGAAAGTATTGACCGGGCCCACCATGTTTCCAGACAGGCTCCCTGATGGCGCAGACCCGGTGACCACCGAATTCTACAATTACTATGTGGGCCGGGCGTACCACCCTCGGTCCATCAATTCCAATACCTCTGCCTGGGATTCCACCATGCCTTACGGCTTCTTTGACTTCACCCTCATGAGCAATCTTGGCGAGCTCCGGGAGAAGCCGATCCTGATCATCACCGGAAGCCGGGCCCACTCGAAATATTTTTCTGATGAGCTCTATGAGAAACTGACGTCCCCGAATAAAGAAGAAATCGTCGTCCCTGGCGCGACCCACACTGACCTGTACGACCAGATGGACAAGATCCCTTTCGACAGGCTCGCCGCCTTTTTTAAAGAAAATCTGAAATAAAAAGCGCAGTAAAAAAGACAGGAAGAGAGGCACTCCTTCCCGTCTTTTTTACTGCATCCATTCTTTATTTTCCTACACAGAAATTCTCAAAAATGGAATGAATCAGTTCATCGTCCACCGTATCCCCTGTAATTTCGCCCAGGAGGTTCCAGCTTTCGGTGAGATCCACTGCGACGCAGTCTGCAGGCATGCCGTTCTCGCAGGACAACTGGGCCCGTCCCACCGCGAGGAGCGCCTGCCGCAAAAGTTCCACATGACGCATATTGGTAAGGAACAGTTCCCGTCCTGATTCCATATTCTGGGACTCCGCCAGATCGGTGAGCGCCTCTTCCAGATCATCGATGCCGCTGCCATAGCGGGCAGAGAGGGAAATCACCGGCACCGGTCCGGCGAGAGAAGCAATCTCTTCTTTCCCTACTTC
Organism: uncultured Veillonellaceae bacterium; assembly: GCA_958439155.1. GTDB lineage: Bacteria > Bacillota > Negativicutes > Veillonellales > Dialisteraceae > UBA1822. The sequence continues at coordinate 4,518 of CAUBUJ010000090.1, read as the reverse complement.
CTGGGGCAGATCATATTTATTGAGAATCACAATAGCTTCCCGCCCCTGGAGAGACGCGAGGATTTCCCTGTCATCCCCCTGGAGGGGCCGGCTCCCATCGATCACGGCGAGAATGAGATCGGCCTTCTCCATGGCGGACCGCGCTCTTTCGATACCGATCCGCTCCACCTGGTTCTCTGTATGGCGCAGCCCTGCCGTATCCATGAGGATGAGCGGCACGCCGCCGATTTGGACCGCTTCCTCAATGGTATCCCTCGTCGTGCCGGGCACGTCGGTCACGATGGCCCGGTCTTCCTGGAGAATCGCATTGAGGAGGCTCGACTTCCCCGCATTGGGCCGGCCAACGATGGCGGTGCGCATCCCTTCCCGGATGATCCGCCCTTTTTTCGAGCGCGCAAGAAGCGCTTCCATGGGCCCGCGGATCTGCAGAAGCCCCTCCAGAATTTCTTCTCTCGTCAAGTCTTCAATGTCCTCTTCCGGGTAGTCGATGGTCACTTCCAGCTTCGTAATGAGATCTTTCAGTGCGCCCCGCGCGTCCCGCACATACCGGGAAAGCGCGCCGGAGAGATGACTCTCTGCCTGGGAGAGGGCAGCGCTGCCCCGGGCGGTAATCACATCCATCACCGCTTCCGCCTGGGTGAGATCAATCCGGCCATTGAGAAATGCCCGCTTCGTGAATTCCCCCCGCTCTGCTGGAATGGCTCCTGCGGCAAGGCAGAGGGCGAGCGTCTCCCGGAGCGCTTCCCTGCTGCCGTGGATCTGGAGCTCCACTACATCTTCTCCCGTATAGGAATGGGGCGCTTTCATATAGACGCCCAGTCCTTCGTCAATGATCCCCCGGGGGCCTATGATATGGCCGTAGTACATGCGCTGCGGCTGGGCGGAGGCAAAGGTTTTCCCGCCCTTCATTTCGAAGACCCGGTCCCCCACGTCTCTCGCGCCGCTTCCGCTCACACGGATAATGCCGATGCCGCCTTCCCCCGGCGCGGTAGCGATGGCGGCAATGGTTGTATCTTCGTACATCCTGATCCCTCTGTTTCTATAATCTATCTGTATTATAAAATAATTCGCCGCCGGCAGCCAATTTCCATTTCCCTTTTATTGACAATGAAAAAAGCAATGACCTATAATGAGAAAAATGAGAAGGAGGCATGCTGTATGTACATGACAAGACAAAGAAGGGAGCTGCTCCAGTTCTTCCGGAACCACCCGGATGAAACTTTTACAGCGCAGGATATTTCCCAGGCGCTCGCTTCCCTGAAAACGCCTCCTGTGAGCATCAGCGCGGTTTACCGGAATCTGTCCATGCTGGAAAAAGAAGGGTACCTGCTCCGCTCGCCCGGCGAAAAGCCGAGAGAGAGCAAGTACCGCTACATCCACGCCGATGAATGCGCCAACAAGCTCCACTTGATCTGCGAAAAATGCGGCGCCACCATCCATCTGGATGAAGAAAGCGCCCGCGCTCTCGTGCGGTCTGCCATCGCCTCCGACGGATTCCATATTGACCCGACGAAAACCACCATTTACGGCGTCTGCCGGAGCTGCCGCCGGAATGACGGACAGTAAAAAGGATCCCCTGGGGAAAGGGATCCTCCTTTCTTGAAACGCTTCTCTTTCGGGAGGGGCGTTTTTTGATGCCTCTCAGCGTCTTTCCTGCTGGTGCCGCGGCCAAACCACCCGGTAAAACGCAAGGAGCGCCAGAAAGTATCCCGCTGCCATGAGAACCCCCATAGGAATTGCTGTATGGCTGCCTGCCATTCCTGTAAGAGGCATGCAGAGACCGCCGAGAATCATGGAAAAGAACCCAAGCAGGGCAGAAGCACTCCCGGAAATGCCGGCAGGAAGTCTCGTGAGGGAGAGGGCCGTACTGGCCGCGCCCATCACGGAAAGAGGGACGATCGTCACAAAAAGGACAGGGATAGTATACCAGATCGGCGCCCCTGCAAAGAACCCAGCGAGAAGGAAGAGACTCCCTGCCGCAGGGATCCAGAGAGCCCATTTCAGCATGACCACTTCCCGCACCGTCCCGGCCAGACGCGCCGGAAGGCCTCCCGCAAGGAGGAGCCCCGCGCCGATGGCGCCGAAAATATAACTGTATGCCTGGGGCGAGACGCCATACACATTCTGGAAGAGAAAAGTGGAGCCTGCGAGATAAGAAAAGAACGCGCCGAAAACGAAGCACTGCACGAGACAATGGCCGCGGAAATAGGGATCCCGCAAGAGTTTTGGAAAATTGGAAAAGCTCGCCCCGACGCTCCCGCTCCGCCCCTTGTGGGGAAGAGTTTCCCGGAAAAAGAGAGTCTCTCCCGTCTGGAGAAGGCCGATTCCGACAAGCACCGCAAAGATCCCCCGCCAGTCTGTCCATTTCAGGATCTCCCCGCCGGCGACCGGCGCGAGAATCGGCGCCAGGCCATTCACCATCATGAGAATGCCAAAGTACCGCATAAGCTCCGGCCCGCTGCATACGTCACGGGCGACGGCTCTGGCGATGACGATGCCAAAAGCCCCGGCCATGCCCTGGATGAACCGGCAGAGGAGGAAAAAATAAATATTCTCCGCGAGAAAACACGCAAGCGACGCGAGAGAAAAGAAAACCATTCCGCAGAGCATGGGCCATTTCCGTCCGAACCGGTCCGAAATGGGCCCGCCCAAAATCTGCCCCGCCGCCATGCCGGTCATGGTCATGGTGAGCGTCGTCTGTGCCATGGACGGAGCGATCCCAAAATCCGCCTGGAACTCGGGCAGCGCCGGCAGGTACATATCCGTCGAAAGCGGCGCCAGCGCCGTCATAAGCCCAAGAAAAACGATCAGTCCCTTTCCTCTCTTCTGTTCCATAGTTCCTCCCCATAAAAAAGAAAAAGCTGCCTTCGCCGGCAGCATGAAATTTTCACATCCCTCCCCGAGGCGGGATGATTTATTATACAAATCATTTTCCCATGAGTAAAGAAAAATCTTTCACACAGTTTTCTTCACCAGTCATTACATGAAACCTTGCAGAAAGATAACGTGAAACCTGCGGGAATGATGAGAAAGAATCATACTGAAAACTGCAAGATCAAATGATATCTAAAGTTTTTATTCGATCTTGCAGTTTTCAGTCTATGACAGCGCCTTTCAGATCAGTATTTCCTTTGACTTCTACATCATACCCTTCGCTGCCTGCGTAGATGCCGCTCTAGTCGGTAACGCTGCTGTAACGACTGTCAATTCTACCAGCACTTGCTCCTCCGCCTATGCCAGTTTTATGACTGCCAAGGGTATAGTCCACATTCAGCCCAGCAGAGGTGTTCTTTTCTTCGTAACTATTGCTGTCCTGTTTGCTTTTTAGATGCAGATCGCCGCCAACATTTCCGATGACTTTCTCGCCGCTCACCTTACCACCCTGGATGTTCGTATCCTTGCCACTGGTAAATTCCAGCTCTTTGTCAGCAGTTACAGTGCTTTCATTGTATGTGATGCCGTTTTCCTTAATATTTCCTTCAGATTGACCATAGCCCGCGGTAATTCCCTGCAATCCGCCCACACCAATGGAAGCGCCTATGCTGGCGCTGCTGGATTTGGAATCTTGCTTGGTCACATTGCTGTTTTCTGAAGCAGTTATATTCAGGTTCTCTTTTGCGTTCAGTATTACACCATTGCCTTCTACGCTGCTGCCTTTTACTGTAATGTCTTTCTCCGTAGAGGTAATCGTTACGTCACCCTCAGCCTTGACCTGGCTGCCATTGGATACAACCGTGGTGCTTGCGCTTTCACTCCGTCTCTTTGCGCTGACAATGCTGACGTTGATGCTGAGATATCTGGATGGATTTTGCGCCGTTTCTTTGATGGTTTTGAGATCTCCCTTCACTGTGTCATACGCTTCATACCCATGCAGTGCTGCCAGGCGTTTGTCTTCCACCTGATGGGCACGCTTCACATGATCTGCTGCTTCCGTTACTGCTTCCACCGCCGCTCCGCCTATAGATACACTCAGCCCGCTGCGTTCGTACTCATGTTTCTCCTGGGCATGGTACATGCTGTTTGTATTCTCTATGCTCACGTTTTCCCCAGTAATGGCAATATCTTTCTTAGCAATGACGCTGCTTCCCTTGATAGCTGTATCTTTTCCTGATTTCATGGTGACACTACCTTTAAGACTGCCAATGGTACTGCCTGCCTGCTCACTGTTCTGGTTGGCATACTGGTCGTTCTGCTTTTCTTTGCCAATAGTAAAACCCAAGCCGCCGCCAGACAGGATACCGCTCTTTTTCACGGTCTTCTCGTATTCACTGACGCTGGTCTGCTCTGCGCTTTCTACGCGCAGCTCACCGCCTGTTTGTATTGTGGCATCATTATCTACCACGATATTGCTTCCCTTGACAGTCGTATCTTTGCCTTTTTCCATAGAAACGGTCTTACCTTGTACCAAAACTTCCTATATTTTTCTTTACATAGACTTCATCATAAGTCATTCATTGTTGCAGGATTCCTTCCCTTCTATATAAAATCTGCTATGAGTACGAGAATATTATATATTCC
>CAUBUJ010000089.1 GCA_958439155.1 uncultured Veillonellaceae bacterium | reverse complement strand
AATTACCACACCATGTACATCGGGACCATTGAAAAGGTACTCTTAAAAGACTGAATAAAAGACTGAAGAAAATTTTTCCTGATGAAGGGCTGGCAGAAGCCGGCTCTTTTTGCGTGGAATGAGAGTCAGCGCGGAGCCATTCTTTTCTATTTCTTAGATCGCCTGCTCTTCATGGGGTATAATAACCTGCTATAATAACAGGAAAGGAAGTGATTTCCCCTGTCTCCTGAAAAGGCGAGGCCTTGTGCCGGCAGGAGAGGTCATTTTTCAAAACCCTCCGGCAAGAGAGGGCATGAGAAGGAAGGATCCCTATGGATGATATAAAAGATCTGCTGGGCCGGCTCGTGCGGCGCGGCCAGAGCCAGGATCACAGCGGGAGCATTGATTTGTCGAAGAAACTCAATGCGCTCTACAGCATATATGCCAGTCTCATCGGCGCGGAAGAGCTCATCGTCCGGACGAGCCAGTATGACGCGGCGCGGTATATCCACGCGGAAGATCCGCGGACGCGGCTTGTGGGGCTGCAGCGGCTCATCCTCGAAAGCCGCGATTACAGCCGGGTGCCGGAAGAAGCGGAAGTGCCTGCCATTGTGGACGCTCTCGAAGACAAGCTGTCAGATCTCCTGGCGCGGCGCGCTGTGGAGCAGCAGCTGGAGAAGAAAATCACCGAGCGCATCGAGGAGCGGAACCAGGAGTATGTGGAGGAGATCCGCCGGGAAATCATCGAAGAGGAAACAGAAGACATTGAGACGCCGGAGAGCAGGAGAAAACTGGACAAGCTTGAGGCGCTCGACAAGGTAAAGCTCACCGATACGGTAATGAAGGTGCTCCGCCCATCGAAGCTGTCGGAGATCGTAGGGCAGAAAGAAGCGGTGGAGGCCATGCTGGCCAAGCTCGCTTCGCCTTATCCGCAGCACATGATTCTCTACGGCCCGCCCGGCGTGGGGAAGACTACCGCGGCTCGTCTGGTGCTGGCAGCGGCAGCGGCCCGGCCGGGCTCGGTCTTCCGGAAGGACGCGCCTTTCGTGGAATGTGACGGCACCACCCTCCGGTGGGACAGCCGGGATATGACCAACCCCCTCATCGGTTCGGTGCATGACCCGATTTACCAGGGGGCGCAGCGGGATCTGGCCGATGAAGGCATTCCGGAACCGAAGCCGGGCCTTGTGACCGATGCCCATGGCGGTGTGCTTTTCATTGATGAAATCGGTGAGCTCGCCCCGATGCTTCTCAATAAACTGCTGAAGGTTCTCGAGGATAAGCGGGTCCATTTTGATTCCGCCTACTATGATGAGGAAGATCCCTACATTCCCGCCTATATCCGCCGCCTGTTCAAAGAAGGGGCGCCTGCTGATTTCATTCTCATCGGTGCCACCACTCGCATGCCGGAAGAACTGAATCCGGCTATCCGGTCGCGGTGCGCGGAAATTTTCTTTGAGCCCCTCCAGCCGGGAGAGGTCGCCCAGATCGCTTCCGCCGCGGCAGGCCGGCTCCACGCGCAAATGGAAGACGGCGCGGCAGCGCTCATCAGCGAGTACACCATGGAAGGGCGGAAAGCGGTGAATCTCCTTTCCGACGCCTATGGGCGGGCTGTCTATGAAGCGGGAAACCGGGAAGACGCTGTCATTACCTGTCAGATGGTGCGGGATACCGCCCGGGCGGCGAGGATTTCTCCCTGGCGGGAAGAGCTCGCCTCTGGGACGCCGGAGATTGGCCATATTTACGGCCTTGGCGTAGCCGGTTACTGGGGGAGCTGCATCGAAATCGAGGCGGCAGCCTACCCGGCAGGAGAAAAAGGAAAAGGAACGATCCGTTTCAATGAAACCGCCGGCTCCATGGCGAAGGACTCGGTGGTCACCGCAGCGGCGACGGTGCGGCGCCTTCTTGGAAAAGATCTCTCCGATTACGACTTGCACATCAATATCGTGGGAGGCGGCAATATTGACGGCCCTTCCGCGGGGAGCGCCATCACCATGGCTATCCTCTCTGCCATTGAAAAGCGGCCCCTCCGCCAGGACTTTGCCGTGACCGGGGAAATTTCCCTTTCCGGCGACATCAAGCCTGTGGGAGGCGTCCATGAAAAAGCCTTCGGCGCTGCCCAGGCAGGCATGAAAGGCATGCTTATCCCTATGAAAAATAAGGATGACATCAGCCCGTCCTGCCTTGGCATGCAAGTGGTACCGGTCAAAACCATCGAAGAGGCCATCCAGTGGATGATGCCGGAAGGACATCAGGAGACGAAGTAAGGCCGGTGCCTTCTTTCTGAAGGGCCTCATCATATATAAGGAGAACCAAATGGCTTTTGATAAAGACAATTATAAAAAGAGGAAGCCCGAAGATACGGCAGTCATGGCAGTGGACCGGCTGCCGCCGCAGAATATTGAAGCGGAGCAGTCCGTTCTCGGAGGGATGCTTCTCGACAAAGACGCAGTGATCACTGCAGAAGACATCCTCCGGCCGGAAGATTTTTACAAAGAAGCGCACGCCGTCATTTTCAAAGCGATTCTCAACCTGGCCCATCAAGGGAAAGAAGTGGACATTCTCACCGCCACGGAAGAACTGCGCCGCATGGGGCGTCTCGACGATGTGGGCGGCATGATGTATGTGAACGAACTGCCGGAACACTGCATCCTGCCGAAAGCGGTGCGGCGCCATGCGGAAATCGTCCGGGACAAGGCCAAACTCCGCCAGCTCATCGGCGCCGCCAATGAAATCGCCGCCCAGGCCTACGAAGGCAGGGATGACACCATCGAGATCGTAGACGACGCGGAGAGGCGCATCCTCGAAGTGTCCAAAGACGACAGGAAGACAGACTTCGTGCCCCTCGGGGAGGCGGTGTCCCAGGAATTGATCGATATCAATCAGAAATACCAGAATCCCAGCGGCATCACCGGCCTTTCCTCGGGCTTCATGCGGCTCGACTCCCTCACCACAGGCTTCCAGAAAGGGGATTTCATCATCGTCGCCGCCCGCCCATCCATGGGGAAGACCGCCTTCGTCCTCAATATCGCGAAGAATGTAAGCGTCGGCCTCAAAAAGACGGTGGCCTTCTTCTCTCTTGAAATGCCGAGAAGCCAGCTGGTGCAGCGTCTTCTCTGCTCCACCGCCCTGGTGGACAGCCAGAAAATCCGCACCGGCCGCCTTGCCACCCAGCGGGACTGGACGAGCCTGGCCAACGCGGCAAGCGTCCTCATGGAAGCGCCTCTCTACATCGACGACACCTCAGGCATCACCGTGGCGGATATCCGGTCGAAAGCGCGCCGCCTCAAAGCAGAGCACGGCCTGGATCTGATCATCATCGACTACCTCCAGCTCATGCAGAGCCGGGGCATGCGCGCCAGCGACAGCCGGCAGCAGGAAATTTCCGACATTTCCCGGTCCCTCAAAGGGCTGGCGAGAGAACTCAATGTGCCGGTCATCGCCCTGTCCCAGCTGTCGCGGAGCGTGGAAGCCCGCCAGGATCACCGGCCTTTCCTGTCAGACCTGCGTGAATCAGGGTCCCTCGAACAGGACGCGGACATGGTGAGTTTCCTTTACCGGGAAGCGTACTACAATAAGGAACTGGAAGAAGACGATGAGAAAAAGAATCTCACCGAAATTATCCTCGCGAAAAACCGCAACGGCCCGGTCGGCACGGTGGAAATGTACTTCGCCGGCCAGTTCACTCTCTTCTATGAGACGACGGACCGGAGCGAGCCGGAAGGAGCATAAACCATGGATCTTTGGGGAAATGATGATACGAAAGAAACCGCTCCCGCCGCGGCAGAGGAGGAGAAGACTCCCTATGGGGCGCGGTATAAAAATCATGACGAGCTGGCTGCTGCCATCCGCCGGTGCGCCGCCTGTCCTCTCCGGCAGGAAGGAAATTTAGGTCCTGTCCTTTCCACCGGTCCGGCAGATGCGCCGCTCATGATCGTCGGTGAAGGGCCCGGCGCGGTCGAAGATGACTATGGCGCCCCACTCGTAGGGCCTTCCGGCCAGCTTCTGGACAAAGCCCTCGCTTCTGTGGGCATCACGAGGGACCATGTGTACGTCACCAATATTGTAAAATGCCGCCCCAGAGGAAACCGCACGCCGGATATTGCGGAAGGAAAATTCTGCGCCGACCTGTGGCTCCGGGAAGAGATCCGTCTGGCCGGGCCGAAGGTAATCGTCGCTCTTGGAAAAGCAGCGCTCCGTTTCTTCCTCGGTCATGAAGGGAGCATCATCCGGTGCCGCGGCCAGTGGATAGAGTGGGAAGGCATCCCAGTGATGCCCACTTTCCACCCGGCGTACCTTCTCCGCCAGTACGGCCGCGACCTGGTGGCGTCGAAATGGAATGTATACTACGATTTGAAAGCGGCGAAAGAACGGGCCGCAGCAGCCGCGCCGGACTGGGTCTGGAAAAGCGATCCCCCGCCGGATCTGCTGAAGAGCCTGGCCCAGGTCCGGGCAGAGCGGCACGGCAGAGGATAATCAAAGGGGCGGATGCCATGGCATGCCTCTTTTCAATAAAAAAGCACTCCGTCTTGTGACGAAATGCTTTTTTTATGCTTTTACTTGGAAACTCTTTACCTGGCGAGAGGGACGGCCTCTTTCTCTTTTTCTATAGGACGCACATCCCATTCGCCGCTTCGGCCGGGGGCAGCCTTGTAAGAGCGGCCGCCAATATCCATGAGGAAGTAGACCTCGCCGTTGGAGTCAATGCGGGACACGGAGAATCCGCCCTCTCCCGCAGGGAAGGAACGGCGCCACATGACCGCGCCGTCCTGGCGGATGGTCACAGTGATCACATCTTTCTCCGTATCGGCGGAAAATTCCGTGAGCCGTCCTGTGCCGTCCGTATAGAGGAGAGACGCCCGGCCGGAAGTGGAGGAAGTGGAGAACATACTGTAAGAAGTGGAAGAAATCACCGGCTGCGACGCCTCACTGCAGAGAGGGAGGGCAAGCGCCGCCGCGCTTATGAGAAGAGGAAGAAAATATTTCATAAAGCCTCCTTGGAAGGAATGAGAAATTACCGCTTTCCCGCTTTTTCCCGGTCCAGCACATCCTGCCAGGCCTCGGTGGGGAGGAGCTCTCCCTCGGCGCCGCAGCGGTACCGGCTGGTGACCGGCGCGGTAGAAAAGGAAGAGATGGGACTGGTGAATCCCCGGCCAATCACGTCGGTGGTATTCATAATAAAGAGAAACGCGTGGGGATCAATGCTGCGGATGAGCCATTTCAATTTGGAAATCTGGGTCAGATTGATGATGGCGAAAATAATTTTCTTATCCCCGCCGGTATAGGCCCCTTGTCCGTAGAGGAGGGTCGCCCCGTGATGGATATGGCGGAGAATCGCGTCGGAGAGTTCATATGGTTTCTCTGATACGATAAAGGCGGTCTTCCGCTGGGCGAAGCCGATGACGATGCGGCTTGATACATTGGCGCTGATATACATGGCGACCAGCGTATTGATGGCGGTTTCTACCGAGAAGAAGAATCCCGATACCGCCACAATGACGCAGTTCAAGGCGAAGACCACATAGCCGATTTCCAGATTGTAATATTTCTTCACAATGGCGCCGATTACGTCGAGGCCGCCGCTGTTGGAATTGTACCGGTAGAGGATCCCGCAGCCTGTGCCGATGAGGACGCCCCCGGAAATGGCGGCGATGATCGGGTCCTGCACCACCTGGAGAGCAGAGAGGGCGTTCGTCGCGTCGATGAGGAGGGACAGGGCGATGGTGCCGATGATGGTAACCACCGTATAGAAACGCCCCATGTACCGGAGAGACAGGAGCAGGATCGGCACGTTGAGCGCCGCATTGGTCACGCCGATGGGAAGGCCTGTGAGATAGTAAATGATCATGGCGATCCCTGTAAATCCTCCGGCAATGAACTGGTGCTGCACGAAGAACAGATTGATCCCAAGGGAATAAATGAAGCACCCCGCGATGGTGACGACAGTGGTGAAGAAATACGAATTGAGGCGGAAATCATTCCGTTTCATAGACATTCCTTTCTGCGGCCAGCCGCGATAGAATGAAAAGAGAGGGCATAGAGAAAAGAAGGCCTCTCCCGCTACCTTCCCCTGTCTGACGCGCCCTCGCGCCTGTATCAAGCTTGTACTTGTATTATAGAGAAACCTGTAAAACTTCGCAAGGACAGGGCCCTTCCCGGAAGAGCCTTGTCTTCCCTGATGGGTCTTACCGGATAGGAGGATGTATGAACTGTGTCACAGAAACAGCGTTTGCGAAACTGAATTTCACACTGCCCGTACTGCATCGCCGGGCGGATGGGTACCATGAATTGGATACAGTGATGCACAGCATTTCTCTTGCCGATACGATCACCCTTGCGCCGGCAGAGAGGATATCCCTTACGGTGACGGAGGGAAGCGCGCCGGAAGGACCGGACAATCTCATGTGGCAGGCGGCGCAGTGCTTCTTCCGCCTCACCGGCCTTCCCGGCGGGGCGGCCATGACTCTTGCGAAGCGCATTCCTTCTGAAGCGGGTCTTGGAGGCGGATCGGCGGATGCGGCGGCAGTCTTCCGCGGTCTTTCCCGCATGACCGGCGCTCGTCTTCCCATTCATGTGCTCGAGCGGGCAGCGGCATCCCTCGGCGCGGACATTCCTTTCTGCATCCGCGGCGGCTGTGCCCGGTGCGGCGGCATCGGCGACGTGCTCACGCCCCTTCCGGCATGGCCGGGGATTTCCCTCCTCATCGTCCGCCCCAATATTTCCGTTTCTACCGGTGCGGCCTACCGGGAAATCGACAAAAGGAAGGGCCCTTCCAAAAATACTAGCGCCAAAGCGGCCCGGGCGATAGAGAAAAGGAACCTCTCCGCCCTTATAAGCGCTCTCTCCAATGATTTCGAAGCAGCCCTCTTCCCCATTGCCCCAGTCCTTAGAGAAACAAAGGAAGAACTTGCCGCCCAGGGCTGGCCCGCCATGATGAGCGGCAGCGGCAGTGCCTTCTTCATGATGCTTCCAAGAAAAGCAAGACCCGCTGTGAAAGAGGCACTGCAGGCGGCGCATCCGGAATGGTTTATTGAAGAGGCAGAAACGGTGGGGGCTGTC
>CAUBUJ010000088.1 GCA_958439155.1 uncultured Veillonellaceae bacterium | reverse complement strand
GTGCCAGTGGCCACGCTTTCCGGCGCTAAGAAAGGCCCGTAAGGGCTTCCTATATTGCGCCGCGGGCCTGCCGACGGAGGAGGCTGAGAGGGGATGGGTACGGGAATAAACTGGGTTTAAACCCGTGATGAGAAGAATTTCTCGGCGAATACGTCTGTTCAGATTTCATGCGCCCATTCTCTTCTCAAAGCCACTGTGTACGCAGACTGCCCCGCATGAGAACTGTACAAAGTTTCTTCCGCTCTCCTCTCCAGACTTCCTGCTTTTGTCTCTGCTCTTGGGAAGTACTGTCATTGGTTTTGCCTGTGATTTTCATTGACAAGGGCTGTTTCCTCGGCTATGATAGAGGACATAGAAAACCGTTGAAGCGGAGATCAAAACGGATCGTGCACTTACAGGGAGCCGGGGCAATGAGAAGCCGGCAGGACGCAGACCGTCAAATGGACCGCTGAGGGCACAGGGGAACGCTATGTCAGTATACTGTGACGCCGGGCTCGCGTGAGAAGCCGGGGATATGTTGGTATCCCGCTAAGAGCAGGAGTGATCCTGAAACAAGGTGGCACCGCGGAAGTATCCGTCCTTGACGTTTGTCAGGGGCGGTTTTTTGTTGCCCGCCCCGGAAGGAGGCATTATGTACCCAACACTGAAAGAAGTCGCCCGCATCGCCGGGTCCGGGAAGTATAAGCGGATTCCCGTCATGGAAGAGCTTCTGGAAGACCGCTACACCACGATCGAAGTGATGCGGAAGCTCCGGGCGGCCAGTTCTCATTGTTTTCTCCTGGAAAGCGCGGAGCGGGACAAATCCTGGGGCCGCTATTCTTTCCTCGGTTATGAACCGACCATGGAGATCCAGTGCCGGAATGGAATCATCCGCATCCGGAAGGGCCATGAGGAAGAGTGGGACAGTGAAGAAACCATGGAAGCGGCTCATCCCGGGGATGTGCTCCGGGGGATCCTCCGGGAATACCGGTCGCCGGTGATGAAAAATTTCCCACCTTTCACAGGAGGGCTGGTGGGGTATTTCTCCTACGATTATATCAAGTACGCCGAGCCTACCCTGCGGCTCACGCCGGAAGAAAATGATGATTTCCAGGATCTGGACCTGATGCTTTTCGACAAGATGATCGTTTTTGATCATTACCGGCAGAAAGTTCTCCTCATCGCAGGGGTGCGCGCTGACGATCTGGAACATTCTTACGAGGCGGCGGAAAAGGAAATCGCCGCCATGGCGGATCTTCTGAAGAGCACCGTGGAAGCGGATTTCAAGCCGCTCCATCTGAAAACAGAACTTACCCCGGCATGCACGGAGGAAGAATATGAAGCGATGGTGGAAAAGGCGAAGCATCATATTCACGAAGGGGATATTTTCCAGGTGGTCTTGTCCAATCCGCTCACGGCGAAAGCCTCCGGCAGTATTTTTGACGTATACCGTCTCCTCCGGGTGACCAACCCGTCGCCGTACATGTTTTATTTCACCAGCAATGATGTGGAAATCGCCGGCGCTTCTCCGGAAACACTGGCCAAGCTCCAGGACGGAAAAGTGTATACCTTCCCACTGGCAGGTACGAGGCCGAGAGGGAAAACGGAGGAAGAAGACCAGGCGCTGGAGGCAGAACTGAAATCGGATGAGAAAGAGCTGGCTGAGCACAATATGCTGGTCGATCTTGGGCGGAACGACCTGGGCCGGGTGAGCCGCCTGGGCACGGTGAAAGTCACGTCGTACCATGAAATTCTCCGCTATTCCCATGTGATGCATATCGGCTCTACCGTGGAGGGGACGATCCGGGATGACAAGGACGCCATCGACGTGATCGATTCGGTGCTGCCTGCGGGGACGCTCTCCGGGGCGCCGAAGCTCCGGGCGTGCGAGATCATTGAGGCAGCGGAAAAGAGGAAACGCGGGATTTACGGCGGCGCCATCGGGTACCTGGATTTCTCCGGCAATATGGATACATGCATCGGCATCCGTCTGGCGTACAAGAAAAAAGGCGTGCTCTGCATCCAGTCCGGCGCAGGGATTGTGGCAGACTCTGTGCCTGCCAATGAGTACAGAGAATGTCTCAATAAAGCGCGCGCCGTAGCGGCGGCTGTGAAAGAAGCAGAGGGGGGACTGGAATGATACTTCTCATTGATAATTATGACAGCTTTTCTTACAATCTGTACCAGCTGGCCGGGAGTTTCCGGCCGGATACGAAGGTCATCCGCAATGACGCTCTCACAGTGGGGGACATCGACCAGCTTCATCCGGAGGCCGTCATCATTTCCCCAGGACCGGGCCGTCCGGAAGACGCAGGGGTGTGCATCGACGTAATCCGCCGGCTCGGGCAGAAGTATCCCATTTTCGGTGTGTGCCTCGGCCACCAGGCGATCTGCGAAGCCTTCGGAGGCGTGGTGACCTACGCGAAGGAACTGGTCCACGGCAAAGCCTATACCATCGACGTAGACAATCAGAGCGTCCTTTTCCGGGGAATGCCGGAAAAAATCAAAGCCGCCCGCTACCATTCTCTGGCGGCGGAAGAACAGAGTCTGCCGCCGTGCCTTATGGTGACGGCCCGCACGGAAGACGGGGAAATCATGGCAGTCCAGCACAGGGAATATCCCATTTATGGCGTCCAGTTCCATCCAGAATCGATCATGACGCCGGAAGGCGGGACCATTTTGAAAAATTTCTTTGCCAGTTTGTGAGAAACAGAGACAGGTCATAGAGTACTGCTGAGAGGCGGTACTTTTTTTATTCTTCCTGCCCTGTATTCGGTACAACGGGACCGGCGTATGTTATAATTCATATAGATAAATTTCAAAGTACAAGCGGGAGCGCGCTCCCATTTTCTATTTGTGAGGCTTTTATGGTAAATTCCAGAATCCACCGGCAGTATCCGGAACATATGACACCTTTCGTATTGAAGGCGCCTTTCCAGCCCATGGGGGACCAGCCGAAGGCGATCCATTCTCTTGTGAATGGCCTCAATGAAGGGCAGTGGGCGCAGGTGCTTCTCGGCGCGACAGGCACGGGGAAAACTTTCACCATGGCCAAGGTCATTGAAGAGACCCAGCGGCCGACTCTTATTATTTCCCCGAACAAGACGCTGGCCGCCCAGACGGCGAGTGAGTTCAAAGATTTTTTCCCGGACAACGCGGTGTATTACTTCGTCAGTTACTACGATTATTACCAGCCGGAGTCCTATATTCCCACCACCGATACGTATATTGAGAAAGATTCTTCCATGAATGAAGAAATCGACCGGCTCCGTCATTCCGCGACGATGGCTCTTTTCGAGCGGCGGGACGTGATTATCGTGGCATCGGTCTCCTGCATTTACGGCTTGGGCGATCCGGAAGACTACAGCACCATGGGGCTTTCCCTGCGGCCGGGCGAGGAAATCACGCGGGACGCCATTCTGGAAAAGCTCGTCGCCATGCAGTACCTCCGGAATGATATGAATTTCACCCGCGACACCTTTCGTGTGAGAGGCGATACGATTGACGTGTTTCCAGCGGCGTCCAACAATTCAGCGGTGCGGATCGAAATGTTCGGCGATGAAATCGACCGCCTCTCTGAATTTGACGTGCTCACCGGGGAGACCCTGGCGGAACGGAACCATATCGCCATTTTCCCTGCGTCCCATTATGTGACTACGTCGGCAAAGCTTCGCCGGGCGGAACAGACCATTGAGGAGGAGCTCAACGAGCGGGTGAAGGAACTTCGTGACAAAGACAGGCTTCTCGAGGCGCAGCGCCTGCTCCAGCGAACCCATTATGACCTGGAAATGATGCAGGAAGTGGGCTACTGCTCAGGCATTGAAAATTATTCCCGCCATCTCTCCGGCAGAAAGCCCGGGGAGCCGCCTTTTTCCCTGCTCGATTATTTCCCGGAGGATTACCTCATCATGATCGATGAATCTCATGTAACAGTGCCCCAGATCCGGGCGATGTACAATGGGGACCGCTCCCGGAAACAGACCCTCGTGGATTACGGTTTCCGCCTGCCCAGCGCTCTCGACAATCGTCCCCTTACTTTTGATGAATTCACGGAGCGGATCAATCAGATCATCTACGTGTCTGCCACACCTGGTCCCTACGAAATGGGGGCCCAGACGAATCTGGCAGAGCAGATCATCCGGCCCACGGGACTGCTCGATCCGAGCGTGGAAGTGCGTCCCATCAAAGGGCAGATGGATGACCTTCTGGGAGAAATCCACAAGCGCGTCGATGCCCATGAACGGGTGCTCGTGACGACGCTGACGAAGAAAATGGCAGAAGATCTGACAGATTTCCTGAAAGAAGTGGGCGTGAAGGTGCGGTACCTCCACTCTGATGTGGCCACCATCGAGCGGGCGGAAATCATCCGGGACCTCCGGGCCGGCGTTTTCGACGTGCTCGTCGGGATCAACCTGCTCCGGGAAGGGCTCGACATGCCGGAAGTGTCTCTCGTGGCGATCCTTGACGCAGATAAGGAAGGGTTCCTCCGGTCGGAAACGTCTATGATCCAGGTCATCGGCCGGGCAGCCCGGAATGAGCACGGCCATGTGATCATGTACGCTGATCGTGTGACTGATTCGATGAAACGCGCCATCGATGAGACAGAACGGCGCCGAGCGATCCAGGAAGCGTATAATAAAGAACACGGCATCGTGCCTCATACGATCCGGAAAAAAGTAAAAGATCTGATCGATCTCACAAAGATTGAGGAAAAACCAAAATCCTACGGCAAGAAGGGGAGCGGTCTTTCCGCCCTCTCCGATGAGGAACTGTACCAGCAGATGGTGGATACGGAAAAAGACATGCGCCGCGCCGCAAAAGCCCTCGAATTCGAAGAAGCCGCCATGTGGCGGGACCAGCTGGGAAAACTCCGCCAGGAATGGAGCAATCGCTACGGCAGCCAGGCCAAAGCAGCCATGAAGCGCCAGGCCAGCGCGAAAAAACGCGTCACCCGCCCTGGGAAGAAAAAAGTTTAGAGTTGAGAGTTTCAAGCTTTGAGGGGAAGATGCTCAGACGCCGCATGGGCTCTCTTTGATTGTCCTCAGGCGCCGGACTGTCTGGAACGCCAGGTATTACGTGAGAGCGGTTGAAGAAGAATGCGGTAGTACTGGTACTGGGAGGCGGCAGATGACAGATTATACCGATTTGATTGTCTGGCAGCGGGGGATGTTGCTGGCAGAGAGCATCTATGAAATTACAGCGCATTTCCCTAAAGAGGAACAATTTGGTCTTATAAGTCAGATGCGCCGGGCTGCTGTATCCATTCCTTCTAATATCGCGGAAGGCCATGGACGCGGGAATAAAAAGGAATTTGTCTATTTTCTTCGCGTCGCAAGAGGTTCTGCTGCGGAGATTCAGACCCAGCTTTTGCTGTCTGCCCGGTTATCCTTTTTTGACTTGGAGCAGGCGAAGCATTTGCAGAATCAATATGACGAGATCAAGCGCATGCTTGGCGCAATGATCATCAAATTAGAAAAAATAGACACCCTGTCATAGCATTGCTGTAAAATATATTGGTACGTAACAATCGGGAAGGATAAGAGAAACAGATAAAAAGAGAATGAGCGGGAAAATAAGAAGTCATGCCGCCCCTTGTTATGGCGGCATCCACCCCTCATAACTCTCAACTCTGAACTCTCAACTTTCTTAAAAAGGAGAATTCATGGAAAAGGGTATTGTCATACAGGGAGCGCGTCAGAATAATCTGAAGAATATCAGTCTGACACTCCCGAGAAATAAACTGATTGTATTCAGCGGGCTTTCCGGCAGCGGGAAGTCATCGCTTGCGTTTGATACGATTTACGCGGAAGGGCAGCGGAAGTATGTGGAGTCCCTCTCCGCTTATGCCCGTCAGTTTCTGGGGCAGATGAACAAGCCTGATGTGGACAAGATCGAAGGGCTGTCGCCGGCGATTTCCATTGACCAGAAGTCGACCAGTCACAACCCGCGGTCTACCGTGGGGACGGTGACGGAAATCCACGATTATCTCCGCATGCTCTACGCCCACGGGAGCCGTGCCTTCTGCCCGAAGTGCGGACGCCCTGTGGCGCGCCAGTCGGTGGACCAGATCGTCGATGAACTGCTGAAGCTGCCGGAGCGGACAAAGCTCCTCATCCTGGGGCCGGTGGTGTCCGCCAAGAAGGGGACCCACAAGAAGATTCTCGAGGAGATCCGGAAGCAAGGCTATGTACGGGTCCGGGTGGACGGCATGGTCTATTCTCTGTCCGATACGATTGATCTGGAGAAGAACAAGAAACATTCCATCGAGGTGGTGGTGGACCGTCTCATTATCCGGGAAGGCATCATGAAGCGTCTCACCGATTCTGTAGAAATCGCGCTGAAACTGGGAGACGGCCTCATGATCGCTTCCGTGGTGGATGGGAAGGACATCCCTTTCAGCACCCATTTTGCCTGTCCGGACTGCGGTATTTCCCTTCCGAAGGCGGAGCCCCGTATCTTTTCTTTCAACAATCCTTTCGGCGCCTGCCCGGCCTGTATGGGGCTTGGTTCCTCTCTCGAAGTGGATTTCAAGCGGGTTCTGCCCGATCCATCCCGTCCGTTCCGTCTGGGCGCGATCCAGCCTTTCCCTGTGAATGGGGACAGCTGGGTGTACCGCCAGTTAGGCGGATTCCTTGCCCATTACGGCCTGTCCATGGACAATTGTTTCAATGACCTGCCGAAAGAAGGACAGACCTATTTCAAGAACGGCGGCGGCGATCCGGTGGATTTCACCTATGAGAATATGCGGGGCGAAGTGAAGGCCTATCACCGTGTCTTTGAAGGAATCATTCCCATGGTGAAGCGCCGCTATGAAGAGGCGTTCACCGATAAAATGAAGGAAGAACTGGCGGAATACCTGGTGGAGACGCCCTGCCCAGTCTGCCATGGGGCCAGGCTCCGTCCGGAGAGTCTCGCTTTCAAGGTGGGCGGGAAGAATATCGCGGAAATTTCCGATATGCCCATTACGAAACTCATGGATTTTTTAAGCCATCTGGAACTTTCGGAGAAGGAGCGGAAAATCGCGGACCAGATTCTCCGGGAAGTGATGAGCCGTCTCTCTTTCCTGAAAAATGTCGGTCTTGAGTATCTGACGCTTTCCCGGAGCGCTTCCACTCTCTCCGGCGGCGAGTCCCAGC
>CAUBUJ010000087.1 GCA_958439155.1 uncultured Veillonellaceae bacterium | reverse complement strand
ACGCGGAATCGGTGGAGCAGCAGATCACAAAGCCTGTGGAAGACGCCCTTTCCTCTGTGTCCGGGGTGAAGCACATTACGTCCCGTTCCCAGATCGGGCGCTCCCAGGTGACGCTGGAACTCAATTTTGATGCCGATTCCGACGCGGCAGCCGTAGACGCGTCCCAGAAAGTGAATGCCATCCGCCGCCAGCTGCCGGACGACGCGGACGACCCGGTGGTGGAAAAGCGGGACATGGACGCGGCGCCCATTATGGATCTGGCAGTCATGTCGAGCCGCCCCCTGGGGGAGATGTATTCCCTCGCGGAAAATACTTTCACCAATGAATTCACCAAGGCCGCCGGCGTGTCCGATATTGAGATCCATGGCGGGCGGGATCAGGAAATCGCGGTGAAAGTGGACCGGGACAAGCTGTCCTACTATGGCCTCACCATGGACGGCATTATCCAGACGCTGAAGCAGGAAAATAAACTGGCTCCGGCCGGTTCGTCCTACACGGACCGCAGGCAGACCCAGATCCGCCTCGACGCGCAGTACAACACGGTGGAAGATATCCGGAAAGTCCACCTCACTGCGGGGAATGGAGCGGTGATTCCCCTCTCCGCTGTAGGCGATGTGGTGCGCCAGGATAAGAAAGTATCCCGTTATGCCCGCATCAATGGGGAAGATGCGCTGGGCATTTCCATCTTCAAAAACAGTGACGCCAACCTGGTATCCACATCGGACGGCGTCAAGGACGTGCTCCGTGAACTGCGCCAGGAATATCCAGACTACCAGTTCATCGTGGTCAATGATTCTGCCGACTATGTGCGTACCGCTCTCCACAGTACGCTCGGCACCCTCGTGGAAGGGCTCATCACCACCGGGCTTATTCTATTCCTCTTCCTCCGGGGGTGGCGCTCTACGGCGGCGGTGGTGATCGCCATACCGGCGTCCCTTATTTCCACCTTCTTCGCGATGTACCTCTCAGGCTTTTCCTTCAACATGATGTCTCTCATGGGGATGACTCTCTGTATCGGCATCCTTGTGGATGATTCCATCGTGGTCATTGAAAACATCCACCGCCATCTCACCAATGGGGAAGATCCGCAGCGTGCCGCCATCGAAGGACGTATGGAAATCGGCATGGCCGCCGTGGCGATCACCTTGTGCGATGTGGTGGTCTTCCTGCCGATTGCCTTCATGAACAGCATGACCGGCCAGTTTTTCAAACAGTTCGGCCTCACCATCGTTTTTGCCACCCTCTTTTCCCTCTTCATTTCCTTCACTTTGACGCCCATGCTGGCGTCGCGGTTCTTCAAAAACGGTCTCCCTATGTCCCGGCGGAAACTGTGGGACCGCATCGACCGGTGGGAAACGCATGTGCAGGACGAATACAGCCAGGCTCTGTCGTGGAGCTTCCGCCATGAGAAGAAACTTTTCGCTTTCGTCATGGCGGCGCTCTTTCTCATGGTGGGCCTCGTGCCGGCAGGCTTCATCGGGACGGAGTACATGCCGAAAACCGATGAGAGCAGCTTCAATGTGCAGATCCAACTTCCCACCGATGCCAGCATTGAACGGACCGACCAGGTGGTGCGCAGCCTCGAAGGATACCTTTCAGGGGTGCCGGAAGTAAAAAATTACATGGCCATGGCCGGCGGCGGAAACGGCGTCAATTCCGGCCGCATCCGGGTGACCCTCACGGACCGGCAGGACCGGGACCGGAGCATCTGGGACATCACCAATGACCTCCGCCAGTGGATCAGCGCGAATATCAAAGACGGGGATGTGCGGGTCCGGGAAGACCAGGCCTCCGTATCAGGCACCACCGGCGGCGGCCTTGGAAATGGCAGCGGCGCCTTCCGCCTCGAGCTCCGCGGCAATGACATGAAAGAACTGATCGCCGCTTCCCAGACAGTGCAGGACATGCTGAAAAGCAGGGATTACGGCGTCACGGACATCAGCAGTACCTACCAGGAAGGCCTGCCGGAGCTCTCCCTCGTACCGGACCGGGAAAAACTGAAAGAATACGGCGTCTCCGTGCAGGGCCTGTACAATACCTTCTCCTCCGCCATCAGCGGCGCCGGTGCCGGCGTTCTTCCCAATGATGCGAAAAATGACGGCAATGATACGGATATCAATGTCTATTTCAAAGACGGGGAGTCCTATAAGAAGTCAGACATCGCCGCTATCCCCATCAAGGGGGAAAATGCAGTGGTCCGCGTCTCCGATGTGGCCCAGATCCGGGATGAGCTCGGTCCGATCACGATCAACCGCACCGACAAACAGCGGTCCATCATCATCGGCGGCAATCCCATGGGGCGTCCTCTCAGCAACATCATCGACGACGTCACGGCGGATCTGAAAAACGCGGACCTGCCGCCTTCCGTGACCTTCCGCTTCTCCGGGCAGGCAGACAGCATGCGGGACACCTTCGTGGAACTCCTGACAGCGCTCCTCATGGGGATGGTCCTGGTGTACATGATCCTCTCCGTGCTCTACGAATCGGTGAAAACTTCCTTTATCCGCATGTTCTCCCTTCCTTTCGGCCTGATCGGCTCCCTCCTCTTCCTGTTCCTCATGAATGAGACGATCAATCTTTACTCCATGATCGGCATCATCGTCATGGACGGCGTCGTCGCCAAGAACGGCACCCTTCTCCTGGACTATACGCTCACCCTCATGCACCATCACGGCATGACCGCGAAAGACGCCGTCATCGAAGCAGGGCGGGAGCGCCTCCGGCCGATTCTCATGACCACCGTCACCATGATCACCGGCATGCTTCCCACGGCCCTTTCCGTGACAGCCGGCGCGGAAACGAGAAGCTCCATGGCCTGGGTCATCATCGGCGGCCTCCTTACCTCCACCATCTTCACCCTCCTGGTGATTCCCATCATTTTCCTCTTCTTCGAAAACCATCCCTTCAGCCAATGGCTCGCTTCCGGCTGCAGATGTTTCCGGAAGAAAAAGGAGGCATGACCAGATCTTTTCTTAGTTTACAGAGTGACTTCTTTTGGGGAGTCACTCTTTTTTATGGGAGGCGATACCATTTCTTCAGGCAGAACCGCAGAGTGACACCTCCCGTCACAGATCGTTCTGTATACTAAAAAAGGGTAGCATTGAGAAAAGTGAAAATAGAAAGAAAATGAGAGAAAGAAAGGCGCCGACGCGGCTGAAACAGTCCCATAAAGGGCAGGAAAGGAGGACCCCATGTATGTCGTGATTATCGCTGTTTTGATCGTCATCATTTTCAACAACATTCCAGAAGACTGGTAAATCGGAATGCATACACATTTTCTATGGAAATAAACACCTCCATGAATGCATAAATATTGACTGCATGGAATAAATATGCTAACATAGGGCATACATTCAAAAAAGAATACGGCGGAGGAACGCTGATGGGGATACCGTCAGTGTTTCTTTTTACCGGTTTGGAGGCAGAAGATGGAAAAGAAAATGATGTGGAAAGCAGCAGCCTGCGCGGCGGCGGTTCTTGGGATGGCGCTCGTTGCCGGATGCGGCGGCGGAGACCAGAAAGCGGCGTCTTCCGCAGCAGGTGCCCCCCAGGGTAAGGTGATGCAGAAGATTAAGCAGCAGGGCAAGATTGTGGTAGGCACCGCGTCGGGCTATCCTCCTTATGAATTTATCGATACCAAAGCAGGAGAAAAGAAAGTCATCGGCATCGATATGGAAATCGCCCAGAAACTGGCAGACAAGCTCGGGGTGAAGCTGGAAGTACAGGACATGAATTTCCAGGCCCTTCTCGCGTCGCTCGCCAGCGGCAAGGTGGATATTGCCATTGCCGGCATCAATCCCACCGATGAACGGCGCAAGACCATGGACTTCTCTGACAATTACATGCCTACCGAGCAGAAGATTCTGATCCGCAAGGCGGACGCGGACAAGTACAAAGAGCTCTCTGATTTCGACGGCAAGACCATTGGCGTCCAGAAATCGACCACCCAGGAACATCTGGCCAAGACGGAAATCAAAGATGCTCAGATCGTCGCTCTCGCCCACGTGCCGGAAGCCATTCTGGAACTGAAGCAGGGTAAAGTGGACGGTGTCGTTGTGGAAGGCATTGGCGGCAAACAGTTCCTCGTGTACAATGATGACCTCATGTTTGTAGACGGCGCGCATTTCAAGAACGGCACGAAGAATTCCGCCGCAGCGATGCAGAAGGGCAATGAAGATCTGGTGAAAGCCATCAACGAAGTGCTGAAAGAAAATACAGACAACGGCAATATGAAGAAGTGGGAAGACGAATATATTAAGAAGGCCGTGGAAAACGCCCAGTAAGGGAATCTGACAATATGGCTCAGAAAAGGCACTGCTTCGTAAGGGCAGCGCCTTTTTGATAGAAAGGACAGGACTATGAAAAAGAAAACTTTGACAGCGCTCCTTCTCTGCGCAGCGGCAGCAGGGATGATGCTCGCCGGCTGCGGCGGGGAAAAGAAATCCGCTGCCTCTTCCGCGGCAGCGCCCCAGGGAAAACTGCTCCAGCAGATCAAGGAACGGGGCAAGCTTGTGGTAGGCACCGCTTCCGGCTTCCCTCCCTATGAATTCATTGATACATCCAAAGCGGACAAGACGGTCGTAGGTATTGATATCGCCCTTGCCCAGAAAATCGCAGACAAGCTCGGGGTGAAACTGGAAGTGCAGGATATGCAGTTCTCCGCTATCCTTGCGTCTCTGTCGGCCAATAAAGTGGACATCGCCCTCTCCGGCATTACGCCTACGGAGGAACGGAAGAAGTCTGTCGATTTTTCTGACGTATACCTTCACGATCCGAACATTATGATCGTCCGCAAGCGGGATGGGGCCATGTATAAATCGGCAGAAGATTTCTACGGCAAGAACATCGGCGTCCAGAAATCGACCCAGCAGGAATCGATGGCCAAGGAAAAGCTGAAAGACGCGAAAATTGTGTCGCTTGCCAAAGTGGGAGATGCCCTCCTTGAACTGCAGCAGGGCAAGGTGGACGGCGTGCCCGCCCAGAAAGTGGTGGCCCAGCAGTACCTCATTATGAATCCGGAACTCGCCGCGAGCGGCGTGGAATTCAAAGATACAGACAGCACCTCTGCCGTAGCTGTGCCGAAAGGCAATGAAGATCTGATCAAAATCATCAACGAAGTCATCGCGGAAAGCGAAAAGAACGGTGATTTCGAGAAATGGACCCAGGAATACAGCAAGCTTGCTGTGGCCAACGCGAAGAAATAAAAAGAAAGGCTGCCTCACAGGGCGGCCTTTTTACGTGGGATAGCGGCTTGCAGGAAGCGTGTCATTTTGTGGGGCCGGTCAAATGGCGGGATGCATCTGCCGCAGGTTGGGGAGATTTCGTGCATGAAAAAAAGAGCGGGGTTTGGTTCCGCTCGTTTTTATTTTACTTGGAATAGATGATGAGGCCCATGATAATGAGGTCGGAGCTGCCTGTGTTTTCGATGCTGTGGCTGTGGCCGTCGGGGCAGAAGGTGCTGTCTCCGGGGCCGACTTTCCAGGTGACGCCGTCTCCATTGTAGAGGCCTTCGCCGGAGAGGACGTAGTAAGATTCGCCGTCGCCGTGGTGGGTGTGATAGCCCATGGAACAGCCCGCCGGGATGGTGACCCGCGCGTAGAGGCGGATTTTGTCCTGTTTTTCTTCGTCGCTCAGAATGGGCTCGATGATGAGGTGTCCTTTGCCGCCATTGGCGTGTTCCATGATGAATGGTTTCTGCATAGTGTCTCCTTTTTTGAAATGCCCCGGCCAGAGCGGAAGAGCTTTATTTTTCCAGTGTGGGAATGATCGCCGCGCTGTGGGGGATGATGTTGATGGTATAGTCTGTCTTGCCTTCCTGCCGGAGGATGCCCTGCGCCATGGCCCATGCTTCTTCGAGAGTTGCCGCCGGGATCTGGCCGGTGCGGCGCATGATGGGGAAGTTTTCTTTTCTCGTAACGACGATGATTTTGTGGCGCCGGCAGAGGCAGTACAGATGGTACGCTACAAAGAAGGGCATGGAAAATTCTCTGCGCACTTCTTTTTCCATGTCTTCCTGGGAGGAGAAACGGAAACTGTTGAGGAAGGCGGCCGGTTCGGAGATGTCCGGTGATTCGATGAGGCCGATAAGGATGCTTCCCGGCTTTCCCGCCTGCTCGGCGGGGGTGTAGCATTTGAGGCCCTGGTAGAGGCTGATGTCTTTCGGGTAGCCGCCGGCACCGGCGAAGACGACGTCGGCCGGCCCTTTCATAGGGGCCCGCTGGACTTTCCGTACAATTTCTGTTCCGGCCAGCCACGCCTTGTACCAGTCGCCGCCGACGATGGCGCAGATTTCTCCTTTTTCGTTCAGAATGGAATGAATGAGGAAATCCGGGCGCGCCATGGCGCATCCTTCGATGAGGTCATCACTGACGGGATTCTGGTCGAGATGGGCCGAGGCGGCGAGGGGATTGATGCCGCCGCCGGGGGTGTCAGAGAGGGCGAAGGCGTGATTGTGCTGGATCGATTCCCAGCCGGCCACGCCGGGGAAAATCATTTTCCGGCCGCCGCCGAATCCGGCGAAAGGGTGGATGGTGATGCCCCCAATGAGGATGACCCGGTCCGCTTCGGTGACGCGGCGGTTGATGAGGACAGGAGTGCCCCGTTTCGTCGTGCCCAGGCGGACCAGCTGGGAGACGTCCCGGCTGTCGTGCTGGTAGAGGCTGATCCGCCGGGCGACTTCTTCGCCGACCACCTGGATATTTTCTTCGCGCGTCTGGGCGCGGTGGGTACCGTTGGCGAAGAGAACGGAAATATCCGCATCGGGAATGCCTGCTCGGTTCAGTTCATTCACCACATGGATGAGAAACTGGGCGGAGTGGTTCCACGCGCGGGTGCAGTCAGCGCAGACCAGAAGGACCGTTTCTCCGGGATGCACAATGTTCCGGAGTGGAGGAGAAGCGATGGGCTCACGCATGGCGCGGAGCGTTTCTTTTTCCACGTCCGCCGCCGGGACAGACGGGCCTTTCAGGACGGAAAGGATATGTTCTTCCGGAAGGGCAACGGATTCTGCGCCGCGTCCATAGGGGAAGGTAAATGTTTTGAGAGACATAGGGCCTCCTTGAAAAAAGTGCAGAGTACGGAGTGCAAAGGAGCAGTGCATCACATGCGCAGGGTCAGATGGTGCATTATGGGAGCGGGGTCAAAGGTCAAAAGTCTGAGGCCTAAGGCGGATGGTGCGTCATGAGTGCAGGCAGTCTGAAG
>CAUBUJ010000086.1 GCA_958439155.1 uncultured Veillonellaceae bacterium | reverse complement strand
TTTGCCCTGCGGGCACCGGCCAGTTCTAATGGGCGGGGAGCTGAATGGGATTTTGCCGTTTCTTCGTACGAGGCGCAGTCCCAGGTGCGGTGATTTCGGATATTGGCAGACGCGCCCCTGGGAGACCCTTGGCCAGGCCTGCGCTGCGAATAAAGGAGTCTGGCACAGCCAGCTTATTATAGCAGAGGAGGAAGCAGCCACTGGTGCTTCCTCCTCCCTTCAGGGGCGAGCCTTGTGCGAAGTCATGCTTCTGCTTTTGGTTTGTACGCATGATAGTCAGCGCATTCAGCAAGAGTGTCGCAAACCGAGGCTCGCCCCGAGTAGGGGAGAGCTGTCAGCGAAGCTGACTGAGAGGGGACGAGTCTGCGTATACACTGGTTTTCAGCCCGTCATGCGCGGCGAAGCCAAATATAAAAAGGACCTTCCTATTTCCTCTTCAGACTCCAGACTCCCGACTTCAGACTCCGCGCCCATGATGCACTGACTGGCCTTAGACCTTAGACCCCAGACCTTTGACCCCGCTCCCATGGTGCACATTCGCATTTCAAAACTCCGCCGCCCATTGACCTGAGGCGGCGCACCATCGTTCTGCGCTCTGTACTTTGCGTTCTGCACTTTTCCTCAAATGTGGGTCATCCCGACCGGACGTGATTCCCGCTATTTGAAGTTATATGAGAAACAGACAGTGATATGATAAGTGGAGGGATCTTACGTAAATAACGAAAGATCTACCCTAACGGGGCTCGTAAGATCTCTCGACTCTGAGCATCATAGGAAAGAGTGCATATACTCCCACAAGCCCCATTCTCGTCCGCTCGAGATGACGCTCATATCGGCTTGTACGTTGAAGGGAGCTTTCCTGTTTTCGCTGAGAGCTGACGGCGGCAAGCTGATGGCTCTGTGAGGCGGCGGAGCCGCATATAAAAAGTTTTTCCTATTTCTTCTTCCGACTTCTGACTCCTGTCTTCAGACTCTGCTCCAATGACGCACCGACAGCCTCAGACCCCAGACCTTTGACCTTCGACCTCAGACCCCGTTCCCATGGTGCACATTCGCATTTCAAAACTCCGCCGCCCATTGACCTGAGGCGGCGCACCACCGCTCTGCGCTCTGCGCCCCGCTCCCATACGGCACCATCGCCCAACAGCGGGCAGACGCTCTTCCTGTCTTTCCTCCATATGCTATACTAAAAGATGAATCAATAGAGGAAGCGTATGCTTCCATGGGAAAGAGGGGCATTATGAGTTTATCCATTCGGGATATCCTGATCCTGGATTTTTTCAACGGGAAGCCGCTGCATGCGAAGATTCCCCCGTACCAGCAGGATATATACGGTGCCGGCGCCAATGAGCGGATCCGCGCGCTCTGCGATGAGGGCTGGATCCGTCACAGCCGTCCCCAGGAGACGGTGAATATGCTCTCCGACAAGGCCCTGGCAGATTTTCTCGCGGCCCATGGACTGGAAAATTCCGGCAACCACTCGGAGCTGGTGCGCCGGGTGATCCGGGATATACCGGAGGAGAAGTATGCTCTCGCTGTGCCGAAGGTCTATGTGGCCACCACCGATGGAAAACTGGAAATGGCCCACCATATGGCGTACATCCTGAATGCGCGGGGCAATTACGGTTTTTCCGAAGGGGAGATCGGCGAGGCCCAGCGGTCTCTTGGCGAGAGGAAGACTTCTTTTACGGCGGCAGATATTCTGAAATATGCCTTCCAGCAGAAGAGCGCTCTCTTCGTCATGGCCGGGGAGTGGACGAAGCTGCGTAATCTCTATTTCACTTTTGCCAATTTCTATCTGCGGTCCCAGAAAAATGAAGAGGCTCTGTCCTATCTTTTTCTGGTGTTTTTCCTCGATATGTCCGGCATGGAGAACCGGAACGCTCTCGTCCAGTATGAGAAGCTTTTCCCGACGCAGAAGGGGATCATCGTGCTGATCAACCAGATCCGTACCGAGCTGTCTCTGACGGAGCGTGGCGTGAAATCCTCTTTCCTCACCACCATCGCCCGCATGGCGCCGCGGCTGCCTTTTTCCTATTTTTCGCCGCAGATCATGGGGACTCTCCTGGTGGAACGGCTGGAAGGGAAAGAATTCAGTCATGAAGCGTACCGCCAGTATATCAATGTGCCCAATCCTGCGGAAGGGGGCTACCATTATGATTTCGGCGATGCGCCGCCGGTGGAGAAGACGAACAGCCGCCCTGCGGAGTCTCTTTTGATTCACCGGAAGGTGGTGCCTCCTGTGCCGCCGGTGCTGCGCATGCCTTCTTTCACGGCGCCGCCGCCTTTTATCCCGCCGGGGAGCCGGAAGGAACCGCCCCGGGAGAAAGCGCCGGAGCCGCCGAAGGAAGAGAAACCTTCCACGTGGCTGGCGAAACTGCAGAATTTATTGAAGAAAACATGATGCCTGTCCTCGCAGGAAAGGGCTGTTCCCGCGGGGGCGGCTTTTTATTTGGCGCTTTCCCCAGCAGGGCAGGCGATGCCTCTTCCCAGACAGGCATGGAGATTCTGTTTTCATGGGCATGGCGCAAGGCGCTCCGTCCGGGACAGGGGCTCTTTTGGATGGAGTATAATGGAAGAAATCGATTGCGTTTCTCCCGGCAGAGGGAGAAGAAAGAGAGTCTATCATGTTTGTACATGAAGTATACCAGGGGGCGGCACCAGATCATATCGCCTTTTATGGAGAAAAGACTGTCACTTACGGAGAACTGTCAGAAGCGGTGCGGCGCTGCCGGAACCGGCTCTATCAGATGGGAATTACCAAGGGGCAGCGGGTCGGCCTCTATTCAGAGAACCGGCCGGAATTTGTGTACGCCTACATGGCGGTGGTCTCCCTCGGTGCGGTGATCATTCCCATCAACAGTTACCTTGTGGACAGGGAAGTGGATTTCATTCTGAAAGATGCCGGGGCGTCCCTGCTGATTGCTGACAAGGCGCTGTCTGTTTCTGTCCCGGTCCTTCCCATTTCAGAACTCATGGAGGAGGCAGAGACAGGCGCTGCGCCGGAAGCGCCGGATTTCCCAGCGGACCTCACCGAAGATGATGTATGCACCTTCGTCTATACATCGGGCACGACAGGCAAGCCGAAAGGGGCCATGCTGACTCACCGGAACCTGGTGGAAAATACGAAGCAGTTCAATGGGCGTCTTCCTTTCCGGGAAGAGGACAATGTGCTCTGCGTGCTCCCTATGTTTCACTGCTACGGCTGGACCACGGCGGTGATGGCGCCGCTCCGGAACCATTCTTCCATTACGGTGCTCCGCACGAAGAATCCGGCGGAAATCATCCACGCCATCGGAGAATACGGCGTGACCATCGCTTTCATGGTGCCGCCCATGTACAATCTTCTCGCCCGGCGGGGCAAGCCCTCTGATGTGGAAACGGTGCGGTACTTCGTTTCCGGCGGCGCTGCCATTCCCCAGCCGGTGTCCCAGGCCTTTTATGACCGGTTCCGCCGCCCGGTGATCGCCGGCTACGGCCTGACGGAAGCGTCGCCGGTGGTATCCGTGCTGTCTCCGGACAAACCGAAGTACCTCTCTGTGGGCCAGCCGCTGCCAGGGGTAGAGGCGAAAATTGTCACGCAAGAAGGCGGCCCCTATGTGCCCGGCGCGGTAGGAGAGCTCTGGGTGCGCGGCGCCAATGTGATGAAAGGCTACTGGCACAGGGAAGCGGAAACGAAGGACGTGCTCTGCGAAGGGGGCTGGCTCCGTACGGGCGATCTGGCCTACATGGACAGCGACCAGTATATTTACATCGTAGACCGCATCAAAGATCTGATCATTGTGAATGGGGAAAATATTTATCCCGGTGAAGTGGAAGACTGCATTTACGAAGTGGAAGGCGTCGGAGAATGCGCCGTCGTAGGCCATCCCGATCCGCTCCGGGGCCAGGCGGCGTGGGCGTACATCGTGATGAAAGAAGGCTGTCCTTTCGATGAGGGGAAGATCCGGCGGTACCTTTCGGCCAATCTGGCGGCATACAAAATTCCGCGCCGCTTCATTCCCATGGATGCGCTCCCGAAGAATGCCACTGGTAAGATCTTGAAACGGGCGCTCCGCAGCGCCAACTGAGCGGGAAAGACAGGGGAGCCCATTTCCTGAAACGGACCGCTCCCATGATATAATGAGGAAAAGACTGCGCATGCAAACGGTCTGGAAAGAGAGAGAATCATGGAATGCAGAAAAGAAGGCTTCGGCGTCTGTCCCTATATGACATCACAGAAAGTGCTCGCTGGGAAGTGGTCCCTGTTTATTCTTCATCTGCTCACTGACGGGCCGGTGCGGTTCAACGAGCTCCAGCGGCGCATGCCTGAGAAAATGACCCATACCACACTGTCCCGCCAGCTGAAAGCCCTCGAGGAAAGCGGACTCATTCTCCGCAGGGATTACCAGGAAGTGCCGCCCCGGGTCGAATACGCTTTGAGCGGCATAGGAGAACAGTTCCGGGATGTGCTGGCCGCCCTCGAACGATGGGGCAATGAATATATCCAGTACCTGCATCATGGAACGGAAGAGAAATGAGAAACGATGATTCCTGCTCTGAAGGAGGATGTATTGTAACGTGAAACAGCTTCTGCAGAAGAGAGCTGCCGCAGAAACGGGGGACATGCAATGAAAGTTATGAAAATGAATATGGCTCAGATCCATGGGGCGATTGCGGGCTTTTCAGAATGGATCTCACAGTCGCCGGACTTCCCCTTCAAGCCGGCAAAGATCGAGTATGCGGGAGAACTGGACCGCTTCGGCATGCACCACTATATCCTGAAATTCCGCCGCCCAGGCGGACCGTGGATTCTGGGCGTAGCCGGCGGCTATGAGAATGATACAGAGATCGCTCCCTTCCAGTATGTAGGCAGCATGGGCACGCTCTTCTCAGAATCCACCATGCGGAAAAACGCGGAGATCCTGCTGGATGATATGCACCAGTATTTTGAAGCGCATCCCGATGATGACATGGACAGCGATATGGATCTGGACGATGACTGGGATGATGACGACGATGACGATGGATCCGGAGATGCATCGGCCTTTCAGGTCGTATTCCTGCCGAAAAAAGCACGTATACCAGCGGCCAGGGTCATTCGGGCGTTAAAGAAGAATTGGCATGTGAAAGCCCGGGAAACGATGTATCTGACCGAAGAAACCTGGGAAGCAGAGGTAGACGGCTGGTATTTCACTGTGACGCAGATGCCCCTCCCTGAACGGATCAAGAATTCGGCCCTCGTTCCGCCAGGCAATCAGGAAATGGCAGAAATGGCGCACAAGATTCTTGCCTGCGGCGATGTCCTTATCGTGGGCTGTGATGAAAAGATGACCGACATAAAAAAATGGGGATCCGCCTATGCCATGCTCGTCGACGCCTGCGTGGAAGCGGGCAGCGGGATCGGCGTGGTGAGCGGCTCCCGCTGGATCGGCGGGGATACGTACCATACGCTTCTGCAGGAGTCCATCCAGGCAGGAAAATGGCCATTTTCCAATTTCTTTGACTATGAGACGGAGTGTTCGAAGGTCTCTTCCGGAGAGATCGTCACAGTCTCCCTGCAGGGGCAATTCGCACTTTCCCTGCCGTCCATAGAAGTCACTGGTTTTTATTCCAGGGAAGAGATTCCCCGCCTGAAGAATGATCTCCGGGAATTGGCGGAACTTTTCCTCTTCGGAGATGGTCCGGACAAGCATGGCGACTATATCGTTTCTTCCGGACGCAGGTACAGAGACATGGGAAAAAACGGGATCGGCAGAGACTTCGACGTCAGCTTCATAGAGTGGGGCCTTACTCTGGACAGTACGGAACAGATCATGAAAACAGCGGCACAGAAAGGAATCTGTCTGAAACGGATCGTGGAAGCAGGAAAACGAAGTGCCTGGTTCCTCCGCTGGGTCAATGAGAAGGCAGGCATCGAGCCGAAATGGATGAATTACTTCGACCATAGTCTCAACAATCCCAAGTACGCCGGCGACTGGCGGTACGTGCTCCGGTATGAACAGAACGGCTTTCTCAACAGCTCGGTCATTCCCTGGAAACTCCGTCTCTTCGCGGAATCGTACTATCTGGGAAAGGGGAAAAAAGGCTACAGGGGCCAGCTGAAATCCTATGCCCTGAAGCGGCTCAAGGGAACCAAGCAGGAAGGATTGGCAAGACTTGCCGGGATGAACGCCTTCGCTTACCTCCCATGGGATGAAGAGACCTACCGCGATGTAGCGGCCATGATTGAATCTGCCTATACGGTGTGGCAGGAGGAGCATCGCTGAGGACGATGGGCCTCATGGCAGGGAATGACGGATGGTGCATCATGTGCAGAGGGGTCTGAAGTCTGAGGTCTAAGGTCTGAAGCGGAAAGCAGAGCCGCCTGCGGCGGGACTCTTTGGTAGTCTTCAAGCGCCAGACTGGCTGGGATTCTACGAATTGTGGTCATCTCGACCGGTCGTGATGACTTTGGATGGCGATGATGGAAAATGGACAATGATTTGAGGAGTGGAGAGATCTTACGGGGTCCTCCATTGTCTCGCATTTGGAATGGGAGTCCATTAGCATTCCACCCATACTTTTCTTTTCCAATGAGCTTCATTGGAGGAGCAACATTTCGCCTGTACTCGCACGGGTTTAGCGAGTATTTCTTGGCCGTCCATACCCTGAAGGGCACAGGCGAAAAGAAACGCTGCCAAAGAAAAGAAACCGCCGCCCAGTAGAGTTGGCCTGAAATATAGGGCTGGTCACTGCATCTGCCCCAAACGTATTCCTGCATAGAGCAATTTTAACAAGCATAGGACGCCATACTATGGCCTCCTCCACTTGCAACTCGCTCCGCTATGCTCCGCTCAAACAGGCGCTCCGTGCGACGCCACCAGCCCTATATTTCGCCCTCCGGGCACCGGCCAACTCTAAATGGGCGGGGAGCTGAATGGGATTTTATCGTTTGCACGCATGAAGTGAGGTCTCATGTGCGGTGATTGCGGTTATCGGCAGGCGTACGAAGATAGACGCTTTTCCTTCAAATGGATGTCATCTCGACCGGGCGTACGCGGCGGAGTGGGGAGGTTGGAACAAAGAAGTACGGAAAAGAGTGGAGAGATCTTACGTATTCGGCTGTCAATGGTGTACGATTCTTCTGTGATCCTGAGGATTTCTCCCCGTTCTAATGGGCGGGGAGCTGAATGGGATTTTGATGTTTACAGGCATGAAGCGAGGTCTCAGGTGCGGTGATTTCGGGTATTGGCATGCGTA
>CAUBUJ010000085.1 GCA_958439155.1 uncultured Veillonellaceae bacterium | reverse complement strand
GCGATCCGGGAAGAAATGAAAGCGCTCCGGGAGAAACATCCTGATACGGTCGGGGTTTACCGGGGCCGGGGCATGTCCTACGGCATTCCCATTGTGAAGCGGGATGCGAATGGGAAATTGGTGCCTGACGGAGACGGCGTCTTCAAGATCGCCTTCCGCTCTTACGAAAAGGGTCTCATTATTATTACACTTGCGGAAAATATCCTCCGCGTGCAGCCGCCGCTCAATATTTCGCCGGAACATATGCACCGCGCCTTTGAGATTCTTGATGAAGCTATCACTGAGCTCGAGCGCGGTGAGATTCCGGATACTGTGTTTGCATACCGCCACGGCTGGTAAGTACCGCTGGGCGAAATATATTCTGAAAGGGGTTTATGATGGAAAAGAAAGGTTTTTTTGACGGGGCCATTGGGAAGTACCTGCTGCCGGGGATCATCCTCCAGTCGGTCCTGATCGGCGGCGGCTATGCGACGGGCCGCGAAATTATGGAATACGGCGCAAAATTCGGGGCCCTCGGCTGGTGGTCCGGCCTGGCGACCTTCCTCGGATTCTCCATCGTAAGTGTTTTGAGCTTCGAGCTGATCCGGCTCTACAAGCTCTATGATTTCAAGTCCTTCATCCAGGCTATCGCAGGGCCGCTGTACCGCGTATTCGACGTGGTGTACGTCCTCTTCATGGTCATTATCATCGCCGTCATGTCCTCGGCGACCGGGTCGGTGGTGGAGCAGATGACGGGGCTTAATTACTGGGTCGGCGTCATCGGCATCACCATCATCGTAGGGGTCCTCAATTTCTATGGGGAAAAGGTCATTTCCTATTTTGAGACTTTCGGCACGATCGCTCTCTACATCGGCTACATCTGTTTCTCTGTGCTCGTCATTTCCACCCATTCCGACAATATCGGCCGGGTGCTCTCGGCAGGAGACTTTTCCTACACGCCGGACGCGACGGTGGGATTTGCCCTCTGGACAGGGATTCTCTACATGGCGTACAACCTGGTGGTATTCCCTGCGTCGTTCTTCACGATTCGCCGCCAGGAAAATAGAACACAGTCCGTCATTTCCGGCATCATCGCAGGCCTCCTCATGACGCTGCCGTGGTTCCTCACCTATTTCTCCATCATGGGTTACTATCCGGATAAATCCGTGGTAGAAGCGCCTGTGCCGTGGGTGGTCATGATGCAGGGCAGCGGCGCGCCCAATTGGATGCTCGTGCTCTTCGGTTTCGTCATGGGCTGGACGCTCGTAGAAACGGCGACGGGCATCATTCACGCCATGATCGAACGGATTGAGCGGAGCCGGGAACAGGCAGGAAAGCCTGCCATGACCCGTCAGTTCCGGGGCGGCGCCACCATCGGCATCCTCTGCGTATCCATCCTCTTCTCCAAGGTGGGGATCATCGACCTGATCGCCCAGGCGTACAGCGCGCTCGCCTACGCCTTCATTCTCCTCTTCCTGCTGCCGCTCCTCACGGTAGGTGTGTACAAGATCTGGAAGAAAGACGCCATCCTTGAAAAGAAAACCGCGGCTGACGCTGTAGCGGATAAATAAAGAATAGAGTCTGCTTTCAAGAAAGACTGCCTCCTCACGGGCGGTCTTTTTTGCTGCCTTTCCGAAATTTCTTTCGCAGGGCATAGGAAAAAACTGTTTCTTCCATTCCAATTATGAATGACTATAATGCATCGTTCTATGATTCTTTCGTTGACATAGGAAGGAGTCATTGTGTAAACTATGAGTCAAGAACAACGAGAGAAAAGAATCACAGCGAAGACGCCTGCCTGAGAATAGGGGGCTTTTCTTTTCCTCACCGTTGGATAAGGGGGGATTCACATGAATGGAAAAGGGATGTTTGACGGAGCGCTTGGGAAGTACCTGCTGCCCGGCATTATTCTCCAGTCGGTCCTGATTGGCGGCGGATACGCCACAGGCCGGGAAATTGTGGAGTACGGCGGCAAATTCGGCGCGCTCGGCTGGTGGTCCGGCGTGGCTACCTTTATTGGATTTGCCATTGTGAGCGCTTTGAGCTTTGAGCTTATCCGCATGTACAAGCTCTATGATTTCAAATCTTTTATCCGGTCCATCGCGGGACCGCTCTACCGGGTCTTTGACGTGGTGTACACCATTTTCATGATCATCGTCATCGCCATTATGTCTTCAGCGACCGGGTCCATCGTGGAAGAGATGACCGGACTCAATTACTGGGTGGGCGTCATCGGTATCACCATCGTGGTGGGCATTCTCAATTTCTACGGCGCCAACATTATTTCCTACTTTGAAACCTTCGGCACGATCGCCCTCTATGTGGGGTATATCTGCTTTTCCGTTCTAGTCATTTCCTCCCATACGGGAAATATTGAACGGGTCTTCGCGGCACAGGATATTTCCTATACGCCTGATGCCACCGTGCCGCTTGCGCTCTGGACGGGCATTCTCTACATCGCTTACAACCTGATCGTATTCCCTGCGTCGTTCTTCTCTATCCGCCGGCAGGAAAGCCGGAAGCAGTCTATGATTTCCGGCGTTATCGCAGGCCTTCTCATGACGCTTCCCTGGTTCCTTACGTACTTTGCCATTATGGGCTTCTATCCCAGCGCGGAGATCAACGGCGCTCCCGTGCCGTGGGTCATGATGATGACAGCCAGCGGCGCGCCCGGCTGGATGATGGTCATGTTCGGCATTGTCATGGGCTGGACCCTCATTGAAACGGCGACCGGCGTCATTCACGCCATGATTGAGCGTATCGAAAAAGGCCGGGAAGAAAGCGGGAAAATTCCACTGACGAGAGCGAAGAAGGCTGCCATTACCGTAGGCATTCTCATCGTGTCTATCGCTTTCTCCAAGTTCGGCATCATCGCCCTCGTAGCGAAGGCCTATACCATCCTGGCATACATGTTTATTCTCCTCTTCCTGGTGCCGCTCCTCACGGTAGGTGTTTATAAAATTTTCTTCAAGAAAGTGGAGGATAAGGAAACGGTACCTCAGGCAGTGGTGAATAAGTAAGGGAAAATGTTTTCTCTTCCCTCTGTGAAGCATCTGCGAAATCCAAATGCCGCGTTCCATTGGGGACGCGGCATCTTTGTGTTTACGAAAAAATTCGTGCTCACGAAAAAATTCTTATGATACAATGAGAAAAAGGAGGCATGATGACTAAAACAAAGAAAAAAGGAGGAACCGTGTATTTCCAGAGCGCCTCCATTGCAGGAGCGGCGCTCTTCGTCTATGCGGGGATCACGATTCTTCGGCTCGCGCTTTACCATGTATGGTACTGGGAAGATCTGGCAGCGCAGGCGTTGCTGTGGGTTCTCTTTCTTTATTGGATCCGGAATCATGAAGGGCACCGTTTCGAAGAAAAGGCACTGGTTCTGTCCGGGCGAAAGTCTTTTGGCGGAGAGGAAAAACGCATTCCTTATGAGGCGGTAGAAAGTGTCCATCCCGTAAAGAAAGCGGCACCCGGCGCGGTGCGTCTCTGCAGCAGAACAGACCGGCGGCCCATGTACGCCCTGACTGTATGCGAAGAGGGCCGGCGGGAGGTATTTCTCTTGAAAGAAGCGGAATCTTTCTGGGACGAGCTCAGCGCGCGCTGCCCTGGTCGGGTCCATACGGAAGCGTCAGACTATTTGGAGCGGCGCATGAAAAGGCGGTGAAATACATGAAGCGGCCGCTGAAAAACCCCATCCTGTACAAAACGGGATGGGGCGTTTTTATGTGGAGGAGACCAGCTTTTCCAGAAGGGCAAAGGCCTGCCGCAGATCCGGCGCCGCTGCCTGGCCGAAGCTCAGCCGGATATGCCGGTCCGGATCCTGCCGGGGGTAGAATGGGGCGCCGCTCCGGAAGAGGAACCCTTCTTTTCTTGCAGCAGCAACCACCGAGGAAGCGCTCACTCCTTCAGGAAGGGTGAGCCAGAGAGAAAGTCCTCCTTTCGGGACAGCTGCCTGGACCGATGGAGCGAGCCGGGCCGCGGCGAGGGCGTCCTGGAGCTTTTCCCCGCTCCGGGCGCGCACTTTCTCCACGTAAGGCGCCCAGAGACCGTCCCGGAGGTATACATCGAGTACACGCTGGGTGAGGCCGGCTGTGGCGATATCAGAGAGATATTTCACTTTTCTGATCGTCGCCGAAAGCGCTCCAGGCATGATGAGGAAGGCCAGGCGCAGCCCGTCGGCGAAAAGAGAGGAAATACTCCGGAGGTAAAGCACCCGGTCATGGCTGTCCAGAGCCTTCATGGTTTTGGGGGCCGTGCCGTAAAAAAGGCCGCTTGCGTAGTCGTCTTCCAGAATATAGAAATCGTAGCGCCGCGCCAGTGCCAGAATCCGCGCCTTCACCGGGATGGAATAGGTCATGCCTGTCGGCGCCTGGATATCCGGCGTCACGTAGAGAAGGGACGGACGGAACCGGACGACCAGATTTTCCAGGGCGTCCAGATCGAGGCCGTCATGGGTGAGCGGGAGGTCTGCGATTTTGGCGCCGCACGCGTGGAAAAGGGAGAGCGCTCCCGGATAGGAAGGCCGCTCGGTGATGACGAAGCTTCCCCGGCGGAGCAGAGCTTTCGCCGCCAGGTCAATGCCCTGCTGGGAGCCGGATACGATCTGGATATGGGCGGCGTCGGTCACGATTCCTTCCAAAGCGGCGGCTTCCGCGAGGGCCTGGCGGAGAGGCAGGTATCCCTGGCTGTCCCCGGCGGAAAAGGAAGCAGCGCCGTCTCTGTCAATGATGCGGCTGATCACTTCTTTAAGCGCCGCTGTCGGGAAAAGGGACGGCTCGATAGCGATGCGGGAGAGATCCACCGCTCCCGCCGGCAGTTCCTGCTCCTCCTCCTGGATGGTGAGCATGGGAAAAGAAGAACCTTCCCGGTCTGCGACATAGCTGCCGCTCCCCCGGCGGGTCAGAATATACCCATTCTGCTCCAGTTCCCGGTAGGCCGCCACCACCGTGCCGGGATTGATGGAAAGAAAGGATGCGAGCCGCCGCACCGGAGGAAGCCGGTACTGGGGCAGGAGCTGCTTCTTCTGGATCATAGAGGCCAGTTCCTGGTACAGCGCAAGGTACAGCGGGGACGTGCTCTGCCGGAGGCGGAGGGGAGAAAAAAGGCGGAACAATTCGTCAGGCATAATGGGCTCCTTGGAAAATACAATGGGGTTTCTCTTCATTATAGCCTATTGGGGAGCGGCAAGACGAGTTGTGCCGGCGTCTGAGGTCAAAGGCAGATGGCGCATCATGGGAGCGGGGTGCAAAGCACAGAGCGTAGAGCGGTGGTACGCCGCCTTTTATAAAATGGGCGGCGGCAATTTTATAAAAGTTCTTCCGCTTCCCTATCCAGACTCCAGACCCCAGACCGCGGGCCACACCGCAAATGAGGCAGAATCGGCAATCTTGGAGCATGACAGCCCAGTCCCCAGCCTATGACGCACTGTACCCCATTTCCATAAAGTAAACTTCTTCAAATGTCAATGTTGACTATAATTATAAGTTGATATATAGTAAAAAGGACATCACAAAGAAAAGAGGCAGTGTTTCATGAGAGAAGCGGCGGTCACACAGGGAAGGACCAGGGAAATGGTCCTTTTTGCATTGTTTACAGCGATGACAGCGGTGGGAGCTTTCATACGGGTGCCTGTCCCGGTATGTCCCTTCACGCTGCAGCTATTGTTTACCACACTGGCAGGGCTCATTCTCGGGAGCCGCCGGGGCGCGCTTTCCATCCTGCTTTACGTGCTCCTCGGCCTGGCAGGCGTACCGGTCTTTACAGAAGGGGGCGGGCCTTCCTATATTTTTCAGCCGACCTTTGGTTACCTCATTGGATTCGTCGCCGGCGCGTGGCTCACCGGGCGCATCCGGGAAGGCGGGGCGCCGACAATGGGGCGGCTCCTTCTGGCGGACTTCGCGGGCCTTCTTGTGGTGTACCTTTTCGGCATGGTCTATGTGTACATCATCAACAATTTCTACCTGGGCACCCCCATCGGCATCTGGCCGGTGGTGCTGTACTGCTTCATCCTCGCCGTACCGGGAGATATAGCGCTCTGCGTGCTCGCCGCTGTCATTGGCCGGCGGATTCTCCGGGAAGGCATTGCCAGTCTGGACTGACTGGACTGGTTTCAGAAGAAAATAAAAAGAAAAGAGGACAATCATGGGGAAAGGACTATTTATTACAGGGACAGGCACGGATATCGGCAAGACCTATGTGACGGCGCTTCTCGTGAAGACCCTTCGTGACAACGGGTACAACACGGGCTACTACAAAGCGGCCATCAGCGGCGCCGATTCGGCCGCAGAAAGCGACGCAGGATTTGTGAACCGCTATGCCGCCATCGGTGAGCCTGAAGATATGCTTCTGTCTTATTTGTACAAAACTGCCGTCTCGCCTCACCTGGCGGCGCGCCTCGAAGGGCATCCTGTGGAGAAAGAAGTCATTCTGAAAGCGTGGCAGCGGGTCACCGCGGCTTTTCCATACGTCACCATGGAAGGAAGCGGCGGCATTCTATGCCCGATCCGCCACGATGAAAAAGCGGTGTTCTACCTGGAAGACATCATTCACTGGCTCCATCTGCCGTCCCTGATCGTGGCGGATGCCGGCCTCGGCACGATCAATGCGGCGGTGCTCACCGCGT
Source organism: uncultured Veillonellaceae bacterium (assembly GCA_958439155.1). Lineage (GTDB taxonomy): Bacteria > Bacillota > Negativicutes > Veillonellales > Dialisteraceae > UBA1822. Next base: position 632 of record CAUBUJ010000085.1, on the reverse strand, counting down.
TTTACATGAAAGCCCATGACCTTCCAGTGAAGGGCTTCCTCCTGAACAACTGGAAAGGCGGCGTCATGGAAGAAGACAATGTGAAGATGATCGAGGAAATGACCCATCTTCCGGTGCTGGCGAAAGTGAAAAAAGGAGACAAAGTGCTGGACGCGGACCCGGCGCTTCTGGCGTCTCTCTATGGAAATGTGTAAGGACTGGGGAATAGCCCGCAGAGCAGAAGGAAAGCCGGGGCAGCCGGCATGAAGGAGGACCTATGAGCGAAGAACAGATCGACTGGCAAAAAGAGGATGAAAAATATATATGGCATCCGGCGCAGCAGATGAAGGACGCGGAAGTTTTTCCCGCTCCCGTCATTGATCACGCAAAGGGCATGTACCTGTATGACGTAAATGGCAAAGAATACCTGGACATCATCAGCTCCTGGTGGTGCAACCTCCTGGGCCATACCAATCGGGAAATCAATGAAGCCATCAAGGAGCAGGTGGACCAGCTGGAGCATGTGATTTTCGCCAATTTTTCCCACAAGCCGGCGATCCGTCTCTGTGAGGAACTGGAGCCTCTCCTGCCGGCGGGCCTTACCCGGTTCAGCTTCTGCGACAATGGGTCCTCCGCGGTGGAAGCGGCTCTCA
>CAUBUJ010000084.1 GCA_958439155.1 uncultured Veillonellaceae bacterium | reverse complement strand
GTCCGCCGCGCTCGTGCCGAGGGGCTTGATGGCGGACATGAAAATGGGGCCCTGCAGTACGCCGCAGAGTTCGCGGATGCCGGTACGGCCGAATTTCGGACCCTGGAATTTATCGTACATCAGGTCCGGCAGCTCAAAGGACATGAGGCGGATTCCCGGCTGGATGCTGGTGTTGCCGTAGAGCATATTGAGGAGTTCCATCAAATCCCCGTCTACCGCGTCCTGGTTATAGGAAATGGTGGCGTAGTATGCCGGATCGGCGCCTGCTTTTTTGAGATCCACAATGTGTCCCACAATGGAGTCCCCGATCCAGGAGTTTTTCACCAGTTCATAGGGACATTCCACGGTCTGCTCCACCGCGATGCCGAAGGCGATCTTTTTCGCCGCCGGATAATCGGGCGCAGCGATCCGGTAGGTGGCGGTAAAGCGGGATTCTTCCCGGAGCCCTTCCATCATTTCATCGAGAAGCTCGCCTTTCAAAATTCCATTGTCTTCCATTCTCATTTCCCCCACGATTCAAACTGTATAGATTCTGCCGGCTTTGGCTGCCTGCAGAGCCGATTCTTCCCTGAAAAATTTCTTACGAGCTCTCCCGCTTCAGTCTTTCCGGCATCCGCCCCGGTCATCCTCCGCCGCGGTGTCGCTGTCGATCCAGTAGAGCGGCCGGTTCTGGGTTTCTTTGAAAATGCGGCTGATGTATTCCCCGATGATGCCCAGCCCCATGAGCTGAAGGCTGCCGAAGAAGGAGAGAAGAATGGTCATGGTGGACCATCCCGGCACGGTATAGCCGAAAATGTGACAGAAGAGGACGTGCGCGATGAGGATACATCCCAGCACCGCCGACAGGACTCCTACGTAAAAAGACATCCGGAGAGGCACGGTGGAATTGGTGAGGATCCCGTCCATGGCGAAGTGAAGCATTTTGGACATGGAAAATTTCGACACCCCTGCATGACGGGGCGGCGCCACAAATTCCACGGTGGTCTGTTTGTAGCCCAGGTTCCCTACGATGCCCCGGATGAACCGGCTGTGTTCCCGGAAGCGGCGGAATGTGAGAATCGCTTTCCGATCCATGAGGCGGAAATCCGAGCCGCCCGGGCGGATGGGACTTTCCGAAATGGCGTTGATGCAGGTGTAGTACCCGGCGGAGGTGAGACGCTTTACAAGGCCCGCGTCTTCCGTAGCGGTGCGGATGGTCTGGACGATGTCGTACCCTTCCTGCCACTTTTCGATCAGTTTGGGAATGAGCGCCGGCGGGTGCTGCATGTCGCTGTCCATGGTGATCACCGCGTCCCCGTCAGCCAGGTCCATGCCGCAGGTGATGGCGATCTGATGGCCGAAATTCCGGGCAAAAGACACGGCCCGCACATGGGGATCTTTTGCGGCAAGCGCTTTCAGTTTCTTCTCCGTGTCATCCCGGGAGCCATCATTGATGTATAAAATTTCATAGTCCATCTTGAGACTTTTCATGACTTTTGTCACTTCGTCATGGAAATAGACCACATTGTCTTCTTCATTATAAACTGGTGTTACGATGGATATCATCACATTCTCCTTCAGGGGAAGGCTTTTGCCTTCGTCATTGGTATTATAGCGCAGCCCCGGAGATGTGGAAATATTCCCCAGGCTTTTCTTGAGTATAGCAGGGAAGTCTTGCGGCAGCTGAAAGAAAGGATGACGCTCCCTTTCAGCGGAAGAAAAGAAAGAATAAACTTGTCCCGCAGAAAAAGCGTCCCCCTTCCGGCGGACAGGACGCTTTTCCAGGCTCTCCGGTATTACTGGGCTTTATTTTTTCTCGCCATAATTTCCTTGATGATGCGCTGCGCCACTTCGGAGACGGAAATGCCCCGCTTCATGCTGGTAACCTGCATTTTCCGGTGCGCATCTTCTTCTGAAATGCCGTAGTAACTCATGAGGAGCCCTTTGGCGCGGTCGATGATTTTCCGCGCCGCCAGTTCCTGCTCTACTTCGTGCACGTGGCCGATGATTTCCCGTTTGTGCGCGAACTGGCTCACTGCGATTTCAATGGTAGGGAAGAGGAATTTCTCGTCCACCGGCTTCATCACATAGCCGAAGACGAAGGATTTCTTCGCCCGCTCGATCATGTCTTCGTCGCCGAAAGCGGTGAGAAGCACCACCGGCGCCAGATTGTCATGGGCGATCATTTTCGCCGACTGGATGCCGTCGAGGCGGGGCATTTTCACGTCCATAATCACCAGGTCCGGCCGGAGTTTTTTCGTCAGTTCCAGCGCTTCCACGCCGTCAGCGGCGACACCTACCACTTCATGTCCTTCGTCTTCGAGCATTTCTTTCAAATCCATGCAGATGAGCGCTTCGTCATCGGCAATCACGATACGGTATGCTTTCTTCATTGTTCTGCTTCCAACTCCTTCAGGGGGCACCAGATGTGGGCCGCTACCATTCCATTTTCATTCTGGAAGAGAAATTTTCCCTTCAGCTCAATTTCCGCCAGGGTTTTTACGATCTGCAGACCCAGGTCATACTGCTTCCTGTTGAAATCCGGAGGCAGAAGATGTCCCCCGTTTTTCACGTACATATGGAGCTTGTCTCCTTCCCGCTTCTCCCCGATGATGAGCTCTCCTTTCGGCAGGTCATGGAAACCATGATCCAAGGCGTTGTGGATGAGCTCATTCACGGCGATGGCCAGATCCACCGCTTTTTCCGAGCAGATAATGAGGGGTTCTTCATCTTTTTCCATGGTGAGCTCCACCTTGGATGCGGTGGTGAGGCTGTCGATGGAGAGGCGGGTCAGGCGGGTCAGGAGCTCTTGCCAGTCCACGTTTTCACTGCTCTGCCTGGCAAGAATGTCGTGGATCTGGGAAATGCCGAGAATCCGGTTCACCGCCCGCTGGAGTGCTTCTTTCGTCTCTTCCGTATGGGACCGGCGGGCCTGCATGCGGAGAATCCCTGCGATGGTATTGAGGTTATTTTTCACGCGGTGGTGGATTTCTTTGATCACCGAATTCTGCACAAGAATCTGCCGTTCCTTTTCCCGGACTGCCGTGACGTCAGTGAGAATGAGGATGGTCCGCTGCACTTTTCCCTGAACCAGAATGGGCAGGCCCCACGCGGAGAGTGTCATCCCTGCCGCTTCTTCCTCGCCGGAAGCGGGGCGGCCGGTGGCCATGATTTTTTCCACCAGGGGCAGGTGCACCATGGCGCGGCCTACCACATTTTTCTGCTCTGCCGCTTCTTTATCGAGGACGAAGCAGAGGCCCGCTGCCATGTCGTTGGCGTACATAATGCGTCCCAGCGAGTCCAGCACGATGAGCCCGTCCTGGAGGCGCGGCGCGTAGTAGCTCCCATTGGGAAGGGGCAGCAGGAGGGACATGTAGGCCGTATCCACCAGAACCTGGTGCTGCCGGAGGGAATTGGAAAGGAATCCCGCCACGGCGAAGACCACACCTGCATTGTCCACGATGGGATAGACCGTGACGGCCACTTTCTTCCCGATTTCCAGTTCTTTCCGGCCCACCACTTTTTTCCCGGTGAGGAGGACGCTCTCTGAGAGCGACGCTTCATCCATGAAGTACACGTCCCCTTCATGAAAGTAAGAAGGGCTCCCCGCGTAGGACGGGGTCATGGCGCAGAGCACCACCGCCATATCAGGGTTCTTTCCGCGGGTCATGACGAAGACTTCTTCCCGGGAGAGATCGGAAGCGAACTGGAGCGCTTCCAGCATGTGTCCGAGGATGCGCATCTGCACTTCGGAAATGTCTGTATTTTCTCTGGCGATGGAGTAGATCTGGTCGCGGTCGGCACTCATAATTTCACCTGCTCTGCGAGAAAAGGAAGGCGGGGATCGGCGTTCAAGGTCATCGGCGCGTAGTCACCGGCGAGAGCCATGTAGTAGGCCCGGCAGCCGATCATGGCGCCGTTGTCGGTGCAGAGAACGGGATCGGGCCGGCACATACGGACGCCCCGTTTCCCGCAGGCTTCTTCCAGAGCATGACGGAGGCCGCTGTTGGCGGCAACGCCCCCCGCAAGGGCGAGCGTTGTAAGGCCGGTCTTATCGAGAGCCGCCATGGCTTTCTGGACAAGCACATCCACCACCGCTTTCTGGAAGGACGCCGCCACATCTTCATGGGAAACGGTCTGTTTTTTCATCTCCGCGGTGTGGAGGTAATTGATCACCGCCGATTTGAGACCGCTGAAAGAGAAATCAAAATTGTGCTCCCTGGCCATAGCCATGGGGAAATGAATGTCTCCGGCATTTCCCTTCTGGGCGAGGCGGTCAATGTGGGGACCTCCCGGATAGGGATAGCCCATGACGCGGGCAATTTTGTCGAAGGCTTCCCCTGCGGCATCGTCCCGGGTCTGGCCGAGCAGTTTAAATGTATTGTAATCCTCTACCACCACCAGCATGGTATGGCCGCCGGAGACCACCAGCGAGAGAAAAGGCGGTTCCAGATCCGGATACTGGAGAAGATTGGCGAAAATATGACCTTCCATATGGTTTACCGCAATGAGAGGCTTCCCGAGAGCCCACGCCGCCGCTTTCGCCGCTGCCACGCCCACAAGGAGCGCCCCGACGAGACCCGGCCCCTGAGTGACGGCGATAGCGTCCATGTCCTGCCATCTGCAGCCTGCCTGGGAGAGCGCCTCTTCCGCTACAGGAAGCACGTCTTCGATATGGTGGCGGGAAGCGATTTCCGGCACGACGCCGCCGAATTTTTTGTGAATCGGCACCTGGGAGGAGATCACGTCCGACAGAATGGTACGGCCATTCTCAATGACCGCGCAGGATGTCTCATCGCAGCTCGATTCAAACGCCAGTAATTTCATAATGCCTCCTGATGAAATAGAAAGAAACTCATGGTATGGATGGACCAATGGGGCGGGACATGATGTAGCCGTCCTCTCTGGGCATGTCATAGACGCCTTTCCGGACGGTAACGGCGCGGAAACCGTACTTCCGGTAGAGCCCCTGGGCAGGAAGATTGGAAATACGCACTTCCAAGTACATGGACGCCATGCCCCGCGCCGCCGCTTCCGCAAGCCCTGCCGCAAGGAGCGCCTCTCCGATGCCCAGCCTGCGCGCTTCCGGCCGGACGCCGATATTGACGAGCTGCGCCTCATCGGCGACGAACCAATAGCAGGCGTAGCCCGCTACCGCCTCCCCCTGCCGCGCCGCAAGGTACAGGCTGTGCGGCGCGGCCATGTCCTTTTCCACGGTCTCCCTCCGCCAGGCGTCAGAAAAGCAGAGTCTGCCGATCTGGTACACCGCTTCCCCGTCTTCCGCCCGGGCGGGGACGATCTTTATTTCTCCGGATGACGCTGTTCCCACAGGACTTCCGCCTCGCTTCTGCGAATGTAATTGGGGACGAGAGTCATGGGATCGGAGACTTCTCCCTTTTCCCATTTGGCGTACGCCGCCATGGCGATGCTCCCTGCCCGGCAGCACCGGTTCTGCGGCGGCGCGAGGAGAATGCCCGCGGCGGTAAGCTTTTCTTTGTACATATCTGCCGCTTCCCCTGCAGCGATGATGGGGCCGCCGTGACGGAGCGCCGCTTCGATCACCTTGTCAATGGGCGCCGCTTCCGCTTTCGCCTCCAGCCACATTTCGTTGTAAGCGCCGTAAAGCGCGGCGTATACATTGCCCCGCTGGGCATCTTCAAGAGGCAGGATGAACGCCTGGGCGCCGGCCATATTCCACGCCAATCCTTCGAGGGTATCCACGCCGATCAAGGGCACGCCCCAGATGCGGGCCGCCATTTTCGCCGTAGCAAGACCGATCCTAAGGCCCGTAAAAGAGCCCGGCCCGATGGCGCAGGCCATGGCGGTAATGTCTTTCTTCTCTATGCCTGCCTCGCGAAGCATCTCATCCATATGGGGAATGAGCTGCTCCGAATGGGTAAGCCGCCGCTGCACGGTCCATTCCGCGATGAGCCGGTCTTTCTCCGCCGCCGCGCAGGAAAGCACCAGCGACGATGTATCAATGGCTAAGAGCATAGGTTTCAATCTCCTTTACTGCAGTCCTGGGAAGAAACGGCGCCCCGTCATCCCAGGCGATGGAAATATCCCGGTCCGAATCCCCTGTGCGGGTAAGCGTCACCGTGAGCGCTTCCGGCGGAATGACCTCCGGGAAAAGGCCGGCCCATTCTGCGACGACCACGCCGCCTGTACTGTATTCGTCCCATCCGATATTGTAGAGCTCTTCCACCCGGTCCAGCCGGTAGAAATCAAAATGGGTAAGCACAAGGCGTCCTTCATACTGATTCATTAAATTAAAGGTAGGGCTCGTCACCGGGCCGGCGATGCCAAGGCCCTTTGCCAGGCCCTGCACGAAATGGGTCTTTCCCGTACCGAGGTCACCGATGAGCGCCAGGAAAAGGCCGTCTGACGCAGCTTTCCCGACCGCCTCTCCCAGGGCCATCGTTTCTTCCACGCTTTTTGTATGTATCGTCACGCTACGCTTCATGGAGCCATTCCCCCAATTCTTCCATCCGGTCCAGTCCGATCTGGTACCCTTCCTCATAGAGCGCTTCCAGTTTCCCGCTGTCTTTTTCCACCCGGGACACCTCGGTCGGCCGGGAGGGACGGATCACGAAAGCTTTTCCTTCTTTTTCCATAGCCAGGACGGCGCGCACTCTTTCATTATACCGCTCCGGGATAGAACACATTCCATCCACAATGGCCGGATAGGTTTTGCCGTACCGCGCCTCCATGACCCAGCGGAGCGCCCGCGGCGCCGGTTTCTTCCGGTACATCACATCTCTCGTGAGAATGTACACCGGCTTCGTGCACGGGAAAGGGAGCTCTCCCGGCAGCGGCGCAAGCGGCATCCCTACGCCGCCGTCTACATAATCGCCGCCAGGAAGAGCCACAGGCCGGGAAAAGAGAGGGATGGAGCAGCTCGCTTCGCAGACCTTCATGAACTGGTCCACCGGCATGGACCAGCTGGAAACGAACCGGGCCCGGCCGCTCCGGCAGTCGGTGATCACCGCGAAAAGCTCCTGCCGGCTCTTCTGGAACGCTTCATAATCGAAAGGATCCAGCTTGTGGGCAAGCTCTCCGAAGATGAAGCGGAAATTGAAATAGCTCCCGCCGCGGAACAGATGGGGCATGCCCATGTAGCGGGGATCACTGCAGTAGGTCGTATTGATCCGCCGGTTCCGCCCCTTCTGGTGAGACGCATAACACAGCCCCTGGAGGGATCCTGCGGAAATGGCGGCCAGTTTCTGGAAATACAGTCCCTTTTCCATAAACGCGTCCAATACACCGGTGGTAAAAATCCCCCGCATGGCGCCGCCTTCCATGAGGAGCGCCGCTCCCGGCGTGAGTCCATCCAAATTCAA
>CAUBUJ010000083.1 GCA_958439155.1 uncultured Veillonellaceae bacterium | reverse complement strand
TTTAGTGATAGTTAAATTATACTGAAGTCGTAATGATGCGGACAATTTCATATTTCTGACAGGTGCGAAAGCATAAAAGAGAATCCGGTGCAAAGCCGGAGCGGTCCCGCCACTGTATGAGGGAGCGGCTGTCTAAGGAAACACGTTCATTGGTGTTTTTTATTATGTCACTGGGAAACTGGGAAGGCAGACAGACGCAGGGAACTCAAGCCAGGAGAACTACCTGTCAAGGAATCACCGTTATACCTGCGAGCGATAGGGAGGGGATTTGGTCATCCGGGACCATTTTCCGACTGCTCTTTTGCGGTCGGTTTTTTATTCCGGGATCTACATCAGAAAGGAGAGAGGAAGAGGCAGCGAAATTGCCGCAGTTTCAGGAAACGTTGCTTCTGGAGAGGCAATAAACGCTTTCTTTATAAGGAGGAATTATTTCATGGATGAAGCAAAAAAGAACGCATCCGGCGAACCTGAGGTAAGACAGCTTACCGATAAGGAACTGGAAGCCATTCTGAAAAAATCTGAAGGGAAAACAGATTTCCCTGCAGTTACATTTGATGAATTTACGCCGCCGACCTATGAGGAATGGGTGGAAGCGTGCAACGCGCTTTTGAAGGGCAAACCCTTTGACAAGCTCATGTACACCAAAACCTATGAAGGGGTCACCTTCAATCCAATTTACACGAAGAGCACCGGCCCGGTCGCGACAGAAGGCATTCTTCCGAAGGATAATTATCCGGGCATGGGCGATTTCCTGAGAGGCCAGAGAGTGAACGGTTACAAGGAACAGCCCTGGGGCATTGCCCAGTCCTGTGATGAAGCGCTGCCGAAGGACAATAATGAACTCCTGAAGCATGAAATCGACCGGGGCTCCACAGTCTACAATGTCCGTCTCGACGATGCGACCCTTGAAGGCATCGATGTGACAGAAGCAGAAAAACCTGGCGAAAAGGGCGTATCTCTCACCACTCTCGAAGACGTGCATGACCTCCTGGACGGGCTGGATCTGGCCAAGTATCCGCTCATGATTTATGCAGGCACCTCCTCCCTTGCACTCACTGCTTTCGTGGCAGCGGCTCTCAAAGCAGCCGGCAAGGATGTATCGAAGCTTCACGGCGTCATCGGCGCCGATCCTCTGGGACAGCTCGCTGCTGCAGGGAAGAACACCGAGTCCCTGGACCAGAGCTTTGATGAAATGGCTGACACTGTGAAGTGGGCCGCAAAGAACGCGCCCGGCCTTGCGACAGTCTTCGTCCGGTCCGATGCATTCTCTCTCGGCGGCGCCCAGGCAGTGCAGGAAGTGGCCTACACCTTTGCCAACGCAGTGGAATATGTACGCCAGCTCCTTGCGAGAGGCGTATCCATTCACGATATTGCCCAGTCCCTCTATTTCAGCTTCAACACAGGGGCGACCTTCTTTATTGAAATCTCCAAACTCCGCGCGGCACGCCAGGTATGGTCCAACATTATGGCCGCTTTCGGCGCGGAAGAAGCAGACCGGGCGATGAAAATTCACGCAAAGCCGGCGTACTTCACCAAGACCATTTTCGACGTAGGCGTGAACATGCTCCGCAACACCACGGAAGCGTTCTCTGCCTGTGTGGGCGGCGTAGATACCTATGAAAACGCCCCCTATGACGACACCGTCCGCAAGGGTGACGAATTCTCCCGCCGTATCGCGCGGAACCTGCAGATCATGCTTCAGGAAGAATTCGGCATGCTCCGGCCCATCGATCCGGCCGGCGGCTCCTGGGCGATGGAAGCACTTTCCAAGGAACTGGCCGAAAAGATCTGGGCAGAATTCCAGAAAGTGGAAAGCCTCGGCGGCGCTGTAAAAGCTCTTGAAGCAGGCTACCAGCAGAAAGAAATCGCTGCGACCCTCGCAGCCCGCTTTAAAGCGCTGGATCTCCGCAAAGACCGCGCTGTAGGCAACAATATGTATCCGCTTATGGGCGAAGTTCTCCTTGAACCCCGTCCGGAAGATACCGACGCAGTGAAGAAGGAACTCTCCGCCGCTGCCAAGGCATACCGGGCTGATCTGGATCTGGCATTCCGTTCCCAGAAACTGGCAGAACTGAAAGACGCTGCATCCGGTGAAGCGGTGGACAAAGCGATCGCTGCGGTGTCCGCCGGCGCAACCATCGGGGAAATCCGGGAAGTGGTCGGCAAGGGTGAAGGCTCTGTCGCTGTTACCGCGATTGCGCCGCACCGCTGGACCGAACGGTTCGAAGCGCTCCGTCTTGATACAGAAAAGTATGTGAAAGAGACCGGCAAGAATGTGGAAGTCTTCCTCGCCAATATGGGCAAGATTCCGCAGCATAAAGCAAGAGCGGACTTCTCCACCTCCTTCCTCCAGGTCGGCGAATTCAATGTTCATCTGAACAATGGCTTCCAGGACGATGAAGGAAAGCCGGGCTCCCGCTGGGATAAGTGCGTAGAAGCACTGAAAGCAGGCGTCGACGGCAAAGGCACGCCCTATGATGTGGCAGTGATCTGCTCCAAGGATGATACCTATCCGGAAGATGTGCCGGCTCTCGCTCCGAGACTGAAAGAAATCCTCGGAGCCAAAGGCACCCTCTTCCTTGCAGGGGCAGCCCCCAAGGATCTGGAAGAAACCTACCGCAAGGCAGGCGTCGATGATTTCATCAGCGTCAAAGCAAACTGCTATGAACTGATCCGCATGCTCCAGAAAAAGAAAGGAATGATTGAATAATGGCAAATCCGAATCCTGATTTCACACAGCTTTCTCTCGGAGATCATCCGCATTGCTCCTATGATGAATGGAAGAAGAAATTCGAAGAGAAAACCGGCAAAGACTATGACGCGCTTTATGATACGACCCTCGAACGTATCCCGGTAGCTCCCCTTTATACAGAGGACGTATACAAGGACTGCCATCACCTTGATTTCATGAGCGGCATTCCGCCTTTCCTCCGCGGACCGTACTCCACGATGTACGTATTCCGTCCCTGGACCGTCCGTCAGTACGCAGGCTTCTCTACTGCTGAAGAATCCAACGCCTTCTACAAGAGAAACCTCGCCGCCGGACAGAAAGGTCTTTCCATTGCGTTTGACCTTCCGACCCACCGCGGCTACGACGCCGATAACCCCCGTGTAGTCGGCGATGTCGGCAAGGCAGGTGTATCTGTGTGCTCCATGCTCGATATGAACATTCTCTTCGACGGCATTCCGCTGGACCAGATGTCCGTATCCATGACCATGAACGGCGCTGTGCTTCCGATTCTGGCATTCTTCATCTGCGCCGGCATCGAACAGGGCGTGGACAAGAAGATCCTCGCCGGCACCATTCAGAACGATATTCTGAAGGAATTCATGGTCCGCAATACTTACATTTATCCGCCGGCTATGTCCATGCGCATTATCGGTGATATTTTCGAATACACCACCAAGTACATGCCGAAGTTCAATTCCATTTCCATTTCCGGCTACCACATCCAGGAATGCGGCGCCACCTGCGACCTGGAACTGGGCTATACCCTGGCAGACGGCATGGAATACATCCGGTGCGGCGAAAAAGCGGGTCTGCCGGTAGATGCCTTCGCAAAGCGCCTGTCCTTCTTCTGGGATCAGGGTAAGAACTACTTCATGGAAGTGGCGAAGATGCGCGCTGCCCGCGTGCTCTGGGCGAAGATCCTGAAGAGCTTCGGCGCGAAGAACCCGAAGTCCATGGCGCTCCGTACCCATTCCCAGACCTCCGGCTGGTCTCTCACCGAACAGGATCCGTTCAACAACATTGCCCGTACCTGCATGGAAGCGATGTCTGCAGCTCTCGGTCACACCCAGTCCCTGCACACCAACGCGCTGGATGAAGCAATCGCTCTGCCGACAGACTTCTCCGCACGGCTCGCCCGCAATACCCAGCTCTATATCCAGGATGAAACCAAAGCGTGCAAGATCATTGATCCCTGGGGCGGCTCCTACTACCTGGAATACCTCACCAATGAAATCATTAAACGCGCCTGGGCGCATATCCAGGAAGTCGAAGCATTGGGCGGCATGGCAAAGGCTATTTCTACAGGCCTTCCGAAGATGCGTATCGAAGAATGCGCGGCCCGCCGTCAGGCTGACATTGACTCCGGCCGTGAAACCATCGTAGGCCTCAACAAGTACCGCCTTGCCAAGGAAGATCCGCTGAACGTTCTTTCCATCGACAACACCGCTGTACGGAATGCCCAGATCAAACGTCTGGAAAAACTGAGAAGCATCCGTGATCCGGAAGCGGTCCGCCGCGATCTGGAAGCCATCACCAAGGCAGCAGAATCCCGTGACAACGGCAACCTCCTTGAAATGGCTGTACAGGCAGCACATGACCGTGCGTCCCTCGGTGAAATTTCCGACGCTGTGGAAAAGGTATCTGGCCGCTTCAACGCGGTGATCCACACCATTTCCGGCGTATACTCCAGCGAATTTGATGACACCAGCGAGCTCGACAAGGCAAAGAGCCTGGTCAATGAATTCGAACAGATCGAAGGCCGCCGTCCCCGTATCTTCCTCGCCAAGATGGGCCAGGACGGACACGACAGAGGCCAGAAAGTCCTTGCCACCTCCTTTGCCGATATGGGCTGGGACGTGGACGTTGGCCCGCTCTTCCAGACACCGGAAGAAGCGGCGCAGGACGCGGTAGACAACGACGTGCACATGGTCGGCTTCTCCTCCCTGGCAGCAGGCCATAAGACACTGCTCCCGGCTCTTGTGGATGATCTGAAGAAACTGGGCCGCAGCGATATTCTCGTTGCTATCGGCGGCGTTATTCCTCCGCAGGACTACCAGTTCCTCTATGACCATGGGGCCGTTGCCATCTTCGGACCGGGCACCAACATTCCGAAGTGCTGCATCAAGCTTCTGGAAATGCTCGTAGAACGTGCGAAGGAAGAACAGAAAGAAGGCTGATTGTAGCCGCATAGGAAAATCCTTCATTTTCCTGTGGTGAGGCTGTCTTTTCAGCAGATTGCTGGACAGAAGGGGGACCTTCTGTCCACAAATCTGGTGGAAATACAGCGTGGTAAAGGCAAAGAAGGGGCGGATGCACTTCGCCCCCTGCCCGGTGAAAGATTGTCTTTCATCAGAAAGGACTGGGTATGACCGATTCGGACAAAGTGCTTCTTGGGGAAGCGAAAGAACTCGCGGCCCGGTTTGAAAATCTCGAGGGCCGTCGTCCCCGCATGTATCTGGCGGGTATTACCGCCGATGACGGGACGCATACAAAGAAGATCCTGGCTTCTGTTTTTTCCGATATGGGCTGGGATGTGGATGTAGGGCCGGACGGAGACAGCCCGGCCGGCGCCGCGCAGGATGCATCAGACAATGACGTTCACATGGTTGGTTTCTTCTCTGCAAAAGAGGAATATAAAACATTATTCCCGCAATTGATGGAAGAGCTCGCCAAACGGGGCCGTGATGATATTATGGCCTTCGTTTTCGGCGATGTGCCGAAAGCCGCTTTCAGCCAGCTCTTCCAGGACGGCGCCTGCGCAGTGTTTGGCGCCGGCGCGGACATTCCCAGAGGATGTCTCTCCCTTTTGCGGATGCTTGATGAAATGGCCAGGGAAGAAGCCGGGGAAGGTTAGGTGGAACTATGGCAGGCAAAGATGATGATCTGAGACCGAGCTGGGTCCCGGAAGACAAAAATCCGGAATTCGCATGTTCTGTGATGCGCGGCATCGATACGGCGGCAAACAGCGTCACCGGAGCGAAAGAATATCCTGACGCGCCGCTCCGCAAGATTCCGCTCCGGAAAAAACTCACTGTACAGCAGTATATCGACGGGGTTGCCCGGGGAGACCGGGTAATCCTTTCCAAGGCAATTACCCTGATTGAAAGCAACGCTCCCAAAGATTTCAATAAAGCCCAGCAGGTGCTCCAGGGGCTTCTTCCCCGCACAGGGAAAGCACTCCGCATCGGCATCACCGGCGTGCCCGGCGCCGGCAAGAGTACCTTCATTGAATCCTTCGGGCAGATGCTCTGCCAGCAGGGCTACCATGTAGCGGTCCTGGCGGTAGACCCGACGAGCTCCATTACAGGCGGTTCCATCCTGGGGGATAAGACACGCATGCAGAATCTCTCCCGCGAACCGAACTGCTTCATCCGTCCTTCTCCGTCCAAAGGGACCCTTGGCGGTGTAGCCAGGAAGAGCCGTGAAACCATGCTTCTCTGCGAAGCGGCAGGATGCGACGTAATCCTCGTGGAAACCGTCGGGGTCGGCCAGTCAGAGACCACCGTGCGGTCCATGGTGGACTTCTTCATGCTCGTCGTTTTGACCGGTGCCGGCGATGATCTCCAGGGCATCAAGAAAGGCATTATGGAACTGGCTGACGCCATCGTAGTCAATAAGGCCGATGGAGACAATCTGGAACGGGCGAAAGTCACCCAGGGCGAATATGAACGGATGGTGGAATTCATCCGTCCTGCCACAGAAGGATGGACCACTCACGCCTACCGGTGCTCTGCGCTGAAGAAGACAGGACTTCTCGAACTGTGGGCGGTGATGCATGAATTCGAGAAAGTCACCAAGAAATCCGGTGTCTTCCAGGCACGGCGCCAGCGGCAGACTCTCGACTGGGTGAACAGCATGATCGACGAACACCTGCACAACCTCTTCTTTGATGATCCGGTCATCAAGGGGCGGATGCCTTCTGTGAAGGCGGCGGTCCTCGCCGGCGTGGTGTCGCCGAGCCAGGCTGTGACCGAGCTGATTCACGCCTTCGACGTGGATCGTGCGGCGATCCGCCATCTCGAACAGGATGTGAAACAATAAAAATAGGGAAAGGCAGACTTTCTAAAAAAATGGGCTGCTCTTTCCTGAAAATGGCTGCTGTCAGGATTTCCGGCAGCGGCCATTTTGTCATATAAAAAAGAGGAAAGGACGGGCACCCCAAAGGTCCCGGTTCTTAGAGGAGGATGGAATGATCAAGAAAGAACTCTATCTCGCAGGCGGCCCTTTCCATGGGCTGCAGGAAGTATTTTCCCGCATTTACGGCGTCCTTGATACGGTGGCAGGCTATGCCCACGGCGCGCCCCTTGAAGACGGGACCCTTCCCGAAGGCGCCGTGGAATGCGTGAAGGTGGTGTACAATCCCAACCGCATCGACATCGGCACACTCCTCAGCATTTTCTTCACCGTGGTGAATCCCTATACCGACGGCATCCAGGGGAAATGCCAGGGACCGCGCTACCGGAGCGGCATTTACTACACCAGCAAAGAAGACGTGCCCCAGATCAGCTACTACATGCTCTTCATTCAGCACCGCGGTGAATCGCGGCCCATTTCTGAGTCGTGCCTCGTGGTGAATGAATTCGAAGGAGAAAAGAAATTCCGCCCGCCCATCCGGACGGAACTGGCCGAACTGGATGAATTCTATCCTGCCCCGGAAGAGG
>CAUBUJ010000082.1 GCA_958439155.1 uncultured Veillonellaceae bacterium | reverse complement strand
ACTATGTCACCCCGGACCAGGCGCTGGCCGCCAAGGAAATTGATCTGAACTCCATACAGCACAAGCCTTTCCTTGACGCGTTCAACGAAAAGAACGGCACCAACCTGATTTCCATCGGCAATACCTATCTGGCTCCGCTCCGTCTCTATTCGTACAAGGTAAAGAACGTAAAGGACATTCCTGACGGCGCCACCGTCGCCATCCCTAACGATCCGTCCAACGGCGGCCGTGCGCTCCTTCTGCTCCAGCGGCAGGGTCTCCTGAAGCTGAAGGACGGCGTGGAAGCGACGAAAGTGACCGTCCAGGATATCATAGAGAATCCGAAGAATCTCAATATCGTAGAGCTCGAAGCGCCGCAGCTGCCCCGTTCCCTCGATGACACCTCCGCGTCTGTAGTAAACGCAGGCTACGCGAAGGATGCGGGCCTCAAGAAGGAAGACGTCATCGCCACCGAAGACAACACCAGCCCCTATGTGAACATCATCGCTGCCCGGGCAGAAGACAAGGACAATCCCACTTACAAGAAATTCGTCCAGATTTTCCAGTCTGAACCGGTGAAGAAATTTATCATCGACAATACCGACGGCAATCTCGTGCCGGGATTCTAATCCAAAGAAGCACGCCCGAAGGGCATCAAAAAAGCATTTCTCTCATCACTGGGAGAAATGCTTTTTGATTGCAGAAATGGCTTCGTCTTCTCAAGGCGCGCCGAACCGGGTTCTCACCCATTCGCCCCACCGGCCCGGCCAGGGATCACCGTAGAGTTCTTCCATGGCGCTTCTCGTGACGAGCCAGGTACGGCCTGCCCGGCGGCACTGGCTTCCCGGCTCCAGACGGGCCGCGCGGTGACCGGCACCGGCAGCAGCGCTCCGTACGTCTTCCCCGGGACGGTTCCAGAGACGGCCCGCCTCGAGGGTGGTAAAGGCGAGAAGGAGCGGCTCGATCCCATAAGGCGGCTGCTCTTCTCCGGCATACCGCGCGGCGGCAGCCCGCTTCGTCATGAGCCAGCCCTGACCGGAAGGCTTGGCTTCCCACGGCATGAAACAGCCCTCTTCGCAGTCAGCCTTCACTTTTTTAGGAAGCACGCCGTATTGGGCGGCCGCTTCTTTATCGGTCACTACCTCATCCAGCACGGGCGGCACCGGGAAAGACTCCTTTTCCTCCGGTTCCTTCCATTCCGCTTCGGTGAGGACATAGATCCCGCCGGCAGAGCGGATCACTGCCGTCCCCCGGGGGAGGCGCCGCCAATCCCGGAAATTCCGGAGAGCGCCCCTTGTATGGGCCTCGTCGGCAGTTGTATAGACCCCGCTCTCTCCTGCGGCAGGGACGCCCTCTGTAACGCCGTCTGGGAGAAGGTACAGCGCAGGCCCGCAGAGCGCGACCGCCCCTTGTACGGGCGCTCGCCCCAGAAGGTACGCCTCATACGCGGCGAGCGCTTCCTTCAGAGGGAGGCCGCAGTTCCAGATTTTACTCATTGTCTCATTTCCTTCCACACCCACCAGGCACCGCCCAGCTGGAGCGCGCCGGACAAAATGAATACGGTCTCCAATCCGGCCAGATGGGCCGCTGCCCCCGCCAGGAGAGGACCTGTAAAATTTCCTATATTCATCCCTGTGGCAAGAAGGCCATAGGCGCTGCCCCGCACAGTTTCCGGCACGCACTCCGCCACAGCCGCGCTGAGCGAGGTGGTGCCGCCTACGATGAAAAGGCCGAAGGCAAACTGGAGCGCGCCGAAGAGGAAGACTGACGGCGCCAGAAACTGGAGCGCCGCGAAAAAGCCGGCGCCCGCAAAGGACAGGGCGATCGCCGGGGAAGTGCCCCGCTTCTCGCAGAAACGCCCCCAGAACGGCGCCGACAGGACCCCGGCCAGACCGGAGCAGCCGAAGATGATGCCGGACAGGATATCGGCGTCATCAAAGCTCCCGGTGAGCTGCGCCACATAGAGCGCCAGGATGGGATTGATCGCGAGAATCGCCGCCTGGTTCAAAATCATGAGAGCCAGCACTTTCATAAAACGCCGGTTATGACTGAGGCTCCGGAAAGAACTCACAATCCCCGGGTGCCTGGCCATCGCCTGGCCCTTCGGCTCTTTCACGAAAAAGAAAATCAAAAGAAAGGCGATGATGTCCACCGCGGCAGCCAGGAAGAAAGACATGCGCAGCCCCGCCAGATGGGACAGCACCCCTCCCACAAATGGCCCGAGCACCATGCCCGTGCTCCGCCCTGCCATGAGGAGCCCCATGGCAGACGCTGTATGGGGACCGGCGATGACAGAAATCAAGGACTGGCAGATCGGAAAGTAGCCGAAAGAAAAGCCTTGAAACATGCGGGTTCCCACAAACTGGAGCGGCGTCACTACGAGCGCTCCCATAAGAAACGCCAGCGCGAGGCACCCGGCAGCGCGGAGGATCATTTTCTTCCGCCCTGTCTTGTCTGATACCGCTGCCCAGAGCGGCACTGCCACAGCCCCGACAAGGAACGTCGCCGATGAAGCGATGGACGTCCACAGCGCCGCCTCATCCGGCGCGGCGCCCAGTTCGATCATGTAAAGGGAAAGAAAAGGAAAGACCAGCGTCCCTCCGCCGGCAATACACACCCCGCCGGCGGCGCAGGTCCACACGGTCCGCCGGACATAACTCTCTGTCATCGCCTCACCCCGCTTTCTGTAATACACAAATTATAATGCGCCGCTCCATTTCCCGCAATGAAGGGGTTGGGTGCGTCATGGGAGCGGGGCGCAAAGCGCATAGCGCAAAGAGATGGTGCCGCCTGCGGCGTAATTTTGCTATGCCGGGATAGCGTGGAGTGCGTCACGGGAACGGGGTTTAGAGTTGAGAGTTATGAGTTTAGGGGGATGGTGCGCCGCCGCGGGTCAATAGGCGGCGGATTTTTTTGCAGACCAGGGCGCCGGACGGGCCGGAGAGTGCGTCATTAGGGCGGAGTCTGAAGTTGGAAGTCTGAAGCTGGGAGAAGAAAGCGGAAGGGCTTTTTATATATCGGCTTCGCCGCGCATGAACGGGTTTATCCAGTGCATGCGCAACCCCAACCCCTGGGAGGCAGCTTCGCTGCCAGGTCCGCGCTGCGGATTAAGGAGCAGGCATAGCCTGCTTATCGCAGCAGCGGAGAATGTGACCACTGGCACATTCTCCTCCCCTACCCGGGGAGAGCCTTGGGTTGCGGCATTCTTGCTGAATGCGCTAATTGGTGTGAGCACAAACCCCAAATGAATATATGGCAACTCGCAGGGCTCGCCCCCTTTGGGGAGAGCTGGCCAAGGGCCTGAGAGGGGCAGGTATGCGCAGATTGTGATTTTAAGACATGTAGGAGTACATGCCATCATGGATAGGTGAGCTTTGGATTTTGACGTGAGATCTCTCCACTCTTTCCCGTACTTTTTTATTTCATTTTGCGCAAATTCCCTTTGTTCGTCCGGTCGAGATGATGAACATTACGAAAAAAGCGCAAAGCGCAAAGATCTGGTACGCCGCCTCAAGTACAATGGGCGGCGAAAATTTGATAAACCTGATGCAGATTCCCTTTTCCGGCATAAGCCTGCCGGCATATCTAATCACCGCACCTGACACCGCGCGCCTGCGCACAAACATTACTACACGATACATCTCCCCGAACTATCAAATTTCCGCCGCAGGCGGCACCACCCCTCTAAACTCTCAACTCTCAACTCTAAACCCCGCTCCAATGAAGCAGTTTCAGTGATCTCTGAGTATGCCGCCCAAGTCCCCACCATCCCATGAAAAAAAGCCCTGCCTGGGCAGAGCCTTTTTCTTTGTTTATTCCTTATCCGCCACCACGGAGAGATGGATTGTGCTGGTCACCTGGGGATGTACCCAGACTTCGATGTCATAGGTGCCGACTTTCTTGATCGGTTCCTTGATCTTGATATTTTTCTTGTCCAGTTTGAATCCATATTTCTTTTCGAGGGTCTCGCTGATATCCTTGGCGGTGACGCTGCCGAAGATGCGGCCGTCGTCGCCTACGTGGACGGTGATTTCCGCTTTCACTTTTTTCAGCTGGCTCGCCATGATGACCGCTTCATCCGCTGCCACCTGGGATTTGAATGCTTTCGATTCTTTCCGCTGCGCCGCTGTATTTAGATTGGCCTGGGTGCCTTCGACGCCGAGGCCTTTTTTGATGATTACATTCCGGCCATAGCCGTCGGAGACTTCTACTACGTCGCCGCGCTTGCCCAATTTCTTTACGTCCTGCAAAAGTACGACTTTCATTTATTTTTCCTCCTTCAGTTGGAACCGGATCGACGCGAGGATCTTCTTCTCTGCGCTTTCCCGGTCCTGTTCTTTAATCTGCGCGCCGGATACTGTCATGTGGCCTCCGCCGCCGACAGCTTCCATGACGAGTTGTACATTTATTGTACCATCACTTCTGGCGGATATACCAATTTTTTTATTCTCCGCCGGATAGAATATGACGCTGCACCGGATGCCTTCCACATTGACCAGGAAATCTGCCACCTGGCCGGCAATGATCTGCGCCTGGGGCACGCCGGAGGGACATTCTCCCATGGCGATGCATTTGTCCACAATTTTCATATTCGCCATAATGGACGCACGGATCCGCATGGTGTCGATGTCCACTTTGAAAAGTTCCGCCACCAGTCTCGTGTCGGCGCCGCTCCGCCGGAGGAAGCTCGCCGCGTCAAAGGTGCGGATCCCTGTCTGGACAGCGAAATTTTTCGTGTCCACCACAATGCCCGCATAGAGGCATGACGCCGCTGTGGGGGAAAGTTCCAGGTCGCCGCCGTAGTACTGGATGAGCTCGGCTACCAGCTCTGCTGTGGACGAGGCAGACGGCTCCATGTAGGTGAGGAGCGTATTGGCTACGATGGAATTGGACCGGCGGTGATGGTCGATGACGACACGACGGGAGGACCGACGGAGAAGTTCCGGCGCCGCCACCATTTCCGGCACGTGGGTATCCACCACGAAGACCAGCGTCCTTTCTGTGAGCAGGTCTTCCCCTTCCCCTTCGGAAATGAGGAGGTCCTTCAGATCCTTGTCTTCTTCAATGGCGCGCCGCATTTTCCGGGACGTGTCATCCAGTTTGGACACGGCGATGTACGCCTGCTTTCCAGAGGCTCTCGCCAGATGGGCCACGCCCACCGCCGCGCCGAGGGCGTCGTAGTCTTCGTGGGCATGTCCCATGATGATTACTTTGTCCGAGTCGGCGATGATTTCCCGCAGGGCCTGGGCCACCACGCGCACCCGCACGCGGGTCATGCTCCCCATAGCAGGGGTACGGCCGCCGAAGACTTTCACATCATCTCCGAGGCGGACCACTGCCTGGTCGCCGCCGCGGCCGAGGGCCAGATCAAGGGACACCTGTGCTTCTTCCGCCTGTTTGGCGAAAGTGTCATCGCTCTGGACGATGCCGATGGACAGCGTCACAGGGATGCGGTTCACCGTCTTGATTTCCCGTACTTTGTCGAGAATATCGAAGCGCTTGTCCATGAGGGTGGAAAGCGCCGCTTTGGAAATGCACGCCACGAAGTCCGCCGTGGCATACTGTTTGATGAAGCCGTCCAGCTGGGAAAATTCCCCGAGGATGCATTCGTCCACTTCGGAAAGAAGATTGGATTTCTCCACGTCGGTCATATCGGCGACCACTTCGGAAATGTTGTCGATCCGGATCAGGCAGAATACCGGCATGGCTTCAGCGCTGGCCTGGATGGCTTCTTCCATATCAGTGCGGTCCATCAGGTAGAACACCATGAAGGTGCTCGCCCCGTCCTCGCCGGCTTCCACGAATTTGTGAAATACCCGGAAATAATTCTGCCGCACCTGGCAGTCAAACCAGCCCGATTTCCCCCAGAGCCGGGACGCGTGGGACCCGGGGAGGATCCGGTCCATTTCTATCGGGTCGTCCCCTTCTGTTTTCACCCAGCTGCGGAACACATCATTGGCCCACACCAGGTTCCGCTTCTCGTCCATCATGGCGATGCCGAGGGGCAGATTTTTCACAGCGTACACCGTGCCTGCTTCCACGCCGGCAGAGAGATCGTCCAGGTAGGTCATGAGGAGCTTTTCCTGCTCCAGATCCCGTTTCTTGATGTAGAGAATACACGCGGCGTCTACAATGGCCATGAGCCCCCCGAGAATGACATTCTGGGACAGAAGGGCCAGGAGAGTGGCCGCCACGAGGGCAAAAAAGAGCTTCTCATTTCTTTTCTGCACCCATATTTTATCGAGCATAACGCCTCCTTCGCGCCGCGGAAACTCTCCCGGAGCGCGCCATTTCAGAGGGGACATCCCCGTCCTAATGCTTTCATTATACTAAAAATATGGAAAAATGTGTAATGACGGAGGATTTCTCCGGGAAACGTCCGTCTCCGGCGGGCCTTTTCCGGGAGGCTGCGCGGTAAACGGGACGTAAGGAAAGAAAAAGCCGCCTCCGGGAAAGGATACTCCCCTGAAGGCGGCAGTATTTATTTGTACTGGTGTCTTTCCCGGTAATGCATGACCATGTCGAAAACGCCCATAATGATCAGGAAGGTCTGCACGAGAGGGATAAAGAACGCCGCTCCTACGATGAGCGCCCGGAAGGGACGAATCCCTTTGTACCGTTCCGGCAGCCACCATACGATGGAAATCCCCTGGAGGAGGAAAATGAAACTGCACGCCACACCCAGGTTGTACAGTGCAAGGTCGAGGGTGCCTCCCGCTTCATAGGGAAACACATAGCCTCCTTTGTAAATGAGGCTCGCCCCAATGGCGAAGAGGTATATATAGATCGACGCCCCCGGCATCTGCCACCGGGCAAGCGGCGGAAGCCCGGGCATGTCTTTCATGCCGAGCCTGCGGAAAATGAGGCGGGCAATGGTCATTTCAATCCATCCGTACATGACCGGCGCGGCGAGGGCAGAGAAATAGATGGTCTTCCGGATTTCCACCTGCATGGTCTTCACAGACTGCTCCACCTGGGCAAGGGTTTCCCCGCTGTAAAACTGGGCGAGCAGTTCCGGCGGGATGTCAAACATGCCGAAGAAGGCGCCGCTGATCGTATCGAGGGATACCCCCATAATAAAGACCGCAAAAAGCGCCTGCGCCGCCCACCCGGCGAGCACCGCCGCAGCGCTCACTAAGAGCGTCACCGCCGGCCGCACCCGCCGCTGGTAACAGACGCCCATCGCCGTCCCAAGGAGCGCCAGAGACGCGCAGGTCACCGCCCGGGAAAGGGCTCCGAAAAAGGCGGCAGACAAAATCACCGTGCCGGCAGTCACAATGAGAGACCACCGGGTACCAAGCTTCATGCCCACGTACATAATGGGCAGCGGGATGAGCCAGGATACGACGAGAGAGGAAACGGGAATGTACAGGCCCAGCATGGAAAGCACGATGGCAATGGCCGTACAGAGCCCGGCGGTCACCACGGCATTGGCCTGGTTATGGGATTGGTTCATACATGTCCTTTCATGGAAATCAAG
>CAUBUJ010000081.1 GCA_958439155.1 uncultured Veillonellaceae bacterium | reverse complement strand
CCAGGTGAAGACCGCCTATACCATGGCGCTTGAGGCGAAAGCGACCGCCACCATTCTGAATACCCTCTTCCACCGGGCAATCATGACAGGGAAGCGGGTCCGCACGGAGACGCATATTTCCTATAATGCTGTGTCTGTGAGCTACGCCGCGGTGCAGATGGCGCAGAAAATTCTCGGGAGTCTTGAAGATCGGACGGCGCTCATTGTAGGCGCCGGCGAAACGGCAGAGCTCACTGTGAAGAATCTCCAGGGGAAAGGGCTCCGCCGCGTGGTGGTGACAAACCGTCATCTGGAACGGGCGCAGGAACTGGCACTCAAAATGGGGGGCCGCGCAGTGCCTTTCGCTTCTGCCTATGATGCGGCCGATACGGCGGATATTGTGATCACTTCCACCGGGGCGACCCAGTATATTATCAAGCCCTGGGAAGTGCGGCAGCTTATGGCCCGCCGGAAAAACCGGCCCATCGTGGTCATCGATATCGCCGTCCCGAGGGATACCGATCCGGAAGTAGGAAGCATCCGCGGGGTGACGCTCATTAATATTGACGATCTCCAGCAGATCGTGGAGGACAATATCCGCTTCCGCGAAGGAGAGGCGGAGCGGGCCAAAGCGATCATTGAAGAAGAAATCGCTTCCATTGAGGAACGTTTCCAGTATCTCAGTACCCGGCCGGTGATGGTGTCCCTCTCAGACAAGGCCGCCCATATCCGGGAGCGGGAGCAGCGGAAAGCGCTCTCCAAGATCGAAGGCCTTACAGAGGAGGACATCCGAGTTATTGACCATATGACCCATATGATTGTACGGAAACTTCTCCGGGAGCCGATGATTCGTCTGGCAGCGGCGGCAGGAACGCCGCAGGAAAGACTGGCAAAGGAGCAGGTGGAACGGATTTTCCAGCTCACCGCAGAGGAGAGAGCTGATGAGAAATAAGATCACCATCGCCACCAGAAAGAGCGCCCTTGCCCTGTGGCAGGCGGAATACGTGGCGCGCCGCCTCCGGCAGCAGTACCCGGAGATGGTGGTAGAACTTCTTCCTGTATCCACCAAAGGGGATGAGATCCTCCAGATGCCTCTCGCCGAGATTGGCGGGAAAGGCCTTTTCATCAAGGAACTGGAATACCTCCTCCTCGAAGGCAGGGCAGACCTGGCAGTGCACAGCCTGAAAGATGTGCCGGCGGAGCTGCCCGAACCTTTCCGGCTGGCTGCTGTGACAGAACGGGAAGACCCGCGGGACGCATTCGTTTCGCTGCAATACGATAGCGTGGACGCGCTTCCGGCGGGCGCTGTGGTGGGCACATCCAGCCTGCGCCGCCAGTCCCAGCTGCTCCACCGCCGGCCGGATCTTTCGGTGCGGTCCCTCCGGGGCAATGTACAGACCCGCCTGCGGAAGCTCGATGATGGGCAGTATGACGCGGTCATTCTGGCAGCGGCCGGCCTGGTGCGTCTCGGGATGGCCAGCCGGATCCGGTCATACCTCTCTACCGATGAGAGCATTCCCGCGGCGGGCCAGGGCGTGATGGCTGTGGAAATCCGGAAAGAAGACCACGAACTGGCAGGCCTTCTCGCCTTCCTTCATGATGAGAAGGTAGCCGCCTCCATCCAGGCGGAGCGGGCCTTTCTCGGCAAGGTCGGCGGAGACTGCAAGGTCCCGGCCGGTGCTTTTGCTGAGGTGAGCGCCGTCGGAACCATGGCCGTGCATGCGTTCATTTCCTCTCCTGACGGGCGCCGTTTTTACCGGACAGCCTGCCGGGGGAAGGCGTCTGAGGCAGCCAGCCTTGGAAAGAGCGCTGCCGAGACCCTCCTGGCCGAAGGCGGACGGGAAGTACTGGAAGAACTCATTGAGAAATAAGGAACCATGTCCTGCATGTTCCATGCGTATTGAGGAGAATCTATGAATCAGGGAATTGTCTATCTCATTGGAGCAGGCCCGGGCGATCCGGAACTGCTCACGCTGAAAGGGAAACATTGTCTTGAAACCGCTGACGTGGTGGTAGGGGATTACCTCGCCGACCCGCGGCTTCTCGCCTTCATGAACCCGGAGGCGGAGTATATTTATGTAGGGAAAATGTGCGGCAATCACACCATGAGTCAGGAAGATATCAGCCGCCTCATTGCCGAAAAGGGAAAGGAAGGGAAAGTGGTCGCCCGCCTCAAAGGGGGCGATCCCTTCGTGTTCGGCCGGGGCGGAGAGGAAATTCTGGAGCTCCGGAAAGAAGGCGTGCCTTATGAAATGGTGCCTGGGGTGACATCGGCCATCGCCGGCCCGGCTTACGCGGGGATTCCTGTGACCCACCGGAAAGTAGCCGCGTCGTTTGCGGTCATTACCGGTCATGAAGATCCGACGAAAGCGGCGTCGTCCATCCATTGGGAGCACCTTGCCGGCGGTGTGGATACTCTCGTTTTCCTCATGGGTGTCCACCAGGCGGGAATGATCGCGGCAAAGCTTATGAAGTACGGCAGGCCCGGCACGACGCCGGCGGCCTTCATCCGCTGGGGGACCCGGCCCTACCAGGAAGTGTATGAGACGACCCTTGAAAAAGCGGGGGAAACGGTGGAGGAGAAAAAGATCCAGCCGCCGGCGGTCTTCATCGTAGGCGACGTGGTCTCTCTCCGGAAAGAGATGCGCTGGTTTGACAATAAACCCCTCTTTGGAAAAAAGGTGCTCGTTACCCGTTCCAGAAACCAGGCGTCCCGCCTCACCCACCATCTGGAAGCGCTCGGCGCGGACTGCACGGAGATCCCTGTCATTTCCATCGCCCCTCCTTCTGACGGCGGAAAGAGTCTGGACGCGGGGATTGACCATCTCCCGTCGTACCAGTGGCTCATTTTCACCAGCCAGAACGGGGTGGACTGCTTCTTCCGCCGCCTCTATGAGAAAGGTCTCGATGCCAGAGCCATCGGCCATGTGAAAATCGCCGCCATCGGCCCAGCCACAGACCGGGCGCTTCGTCCCTATGGGGTCCATGCCGATTTCATTCCGAAAGAATACAAGGCGGAAGGGCTTCTCACAGAGCTCGCCCCGCATATTCAAAAAGGGACAAAAATCCTCATTCCCCGGGCCAAAGTGGCCAGAGAAATTCTCCCGGAAGGGCTCCGCGCCATGGGCGCCCAGGTGGATGTGGCGGAAGCATACTGCACGGTGACCGACGAAAAGAGCCGGCACGAACTGCGGCGGCGTCTCGCGGAAGGTTCGGTAGACATTATCACCCTCACCAGTTCTTCCACCGTGCACAGCCTGGTCGCCATGGCAGGGGATGAAAAAGACAAGATCCAACAATGTATCCTTGCCTGCATCGGCCCCATTACTGCCGACGCCTGCAGGAACTATGGATTTACGCCGGATATTGTGTCAGACGTGTACACCATCGACGGGCTCACCGAGGCCATTGAGAAGAAGGAAACGCGTTGACAGGCGGCCATTGGCGGCGAATTGGGTTGGCGCGTCATTTGGGGAAGGGCGCAGAGTTTAGAGTTGAGAGGGGCGGTGCCGCCGACCGCGGAATTTTGATAGGCCGGGGCCTCGGAATGGCCGGGGAACTGTACCGCGTAGTAACGTTCGTGCGCAGACCCTCGGTCCCAGACGCGTTTTCTTCACTGGTCCGGTCATCCCGACCGGACCAGTGAAAGACATTTGCCTCAAAGGGGAAAAGAAAGTACGGCACAGAGTGGAGACCTTTATGGTCCCCTTTAGGGTGGATCTTGCGAGTCCCCTTTAGGGCAGATCTCACGTAAAAATCGAGGGCTCGCCCCATCGAGGGAATATATGCCCATGCATCGTTCAAAACCACCGTGTACGCAGGCAGGACCCCTCTCAGTCGCCTGCGGCGCCAGCTCGCCCCCAAAGGGGGCGAGCCTTACGATTTTGACATTTTTAGGAAATGTCCGAATTTACGCATGGGTACAAACAAAAAGCGGAATGGTACTGTACAAGGCTCGCCCCTCTGGGGGAGAGCTGTCAGCGGAGCTGACTGAGAGGGGCTGGGCCTGCGTGTACACTGGGTTTCAGCCCGCCATGCACGGCGAAGCCAAATATCAAAGCATACTTCCTATTTCCTCTTCCGACTCCAGACCCGTATGTGCCTCCAATGACGCACCGACTGACCTTAGACCTTAGACCTCAGACCCCGCCCCAATGACGCACAAAAATCCAACAGCCAACAGCCAACAGCTAAAAGCTAAAAGCTAAAAGCTAACAGCTTATTTCACAAGGAGTGATACAGATGAAACTGAATACATTGCGTCCCCGCCGGCTCCGCCGGACGGAAGCGATCCGCAGCATGGTGCGGGAAACATCTCTTGAAGTGAATGACTTCATTTATCCGATTTTCGTTGTGCCCGGCACGAATGTGAAGGAAGAAATTCCCAGCATGCCCGGGTGTTACCACCTCTCCGTGGACAACGCGGTGAAGCTGGCCGAGGAAATTTACAAGCTCGGCATTCCCGCGGTGGAAGTCTTCGGCCTGCCGGAATACAAAGATGAGATCGGTTCCTCCGCGTGGGACCCGAAGAGCCCGGTGCAGCGCGCCATGAAGGCCATTAAAGAAGCGCTGCCGGATCTGGTCATCGTCGGTGACGTATGCCTCTGCCAGTACACGTCCCATGGGCACTGCGGCAAGCTCTGCGGCCATGAAGTGGACAATGACGCCACCCTTCCGCTTCTGGCGAAAGTGGCTCTCTCCCAGGCAGAAGCCGGCGCGGACATCATCGCTCCGTCCGATATGATGGACGGCCGCATCGCGGTCATCCGGAAGACCCTCGACGAGAATGATCTGTCCAATGTTTCCATTATGTCCTACGCCGTGAAGTACGCTTCCGGATACTACGGCCCCTTCCGCGACGCGGCGGACTCGGCGCCTCACTTCGGCGACCGCCGGGGCTACCAGATGGATCCGGCCAACAGCAGGGAAGCCATGAAAGAAGTGGATCTCGATATGGAAGAAGGAGCGGATATCATTATGGTAAAGCCTGCCCTTGCTTACCTTGACATCGTTCACCAGGTGCGTGAGCGTATCGACCGGCCGGTTGCGGTATACAATGTGAGCGGCGAATACGCCATGGTGAAAGCGGCCGCCGCCAACGGCTGGATTGACGAGAAGCGCATCGTCATGGAGACACTCCTTTCCATGAAGCGCGCCGGCGCGGACATGATCATTTCCTACCATTCCATTGACGCAGCGAAATGGCTGAAAGAGGAGGCAGGGAAATGATTTCTCTCGCAAAGTCTGAAAAAGCCTTCGAAGAAGCGAAGAAATACATGCCTGGCGGCGTGAACAGCCCGGTCCGCTCCTATCCCCATATGGGATGCCCGCCGCCCTTCATCGACCACGCCAAAGGGGCGTACATCACCGACATTGACGGCAATACCTACATCGACTACGTCGGCTCGTGGGGCCCGATGATCCTGGGCCATGCGTATCCCGCGGTGATCCGCGCCGTCCAGGACGCGGCGGCGAAAGGAACGAGCTACGGCGCACCCACCGTGATCGAGACCGAGCTGGCAGAGCTCATTACGGAAATCATTCCGTCCATCGAGAAACTCCGCCTCGTCTCCTCCGGTACGGAAGCGACCATGAGCGCCCTCCGCGCCGCCCGGGGCTACACCGGCCGGGACAAGATCCTGAAATTTGAAGGATGCTACCACGGCCACGGCGACAGCCTCCTCGTGAAGGCCGGCTCCGGCGCTTCTACCTTTGGAAAGCCCGACAGTGCCGGCGTCACGAAAGGCACGGCCCAGGATACGCTCGTCGTTCCCTACAATGACATTCCCGCCTTTAAGACTATGATGGACCGGGAAGGGGATGCGATCGCCGCGGTCATCGTCGAGCCGGTGGCAGGCAATATGGGCATGATCAATCCGGAACCGGGATTCCTTGAAACCCTCCGGAGCGAGACGGAAAAACACGGTACCGTCCTTATTTTTGATGAAGTGATGTGCGGCTTCCGCGCAGGTTTCCACGGTGCCCAGGGCAAGTACCACATCCATCCGGATATGACCTGCCTGGGCAAAATCATCGGCGGCGGTCTTCCCGCGGCAGCCTACGGCGGACGGAAAGACATCATGGGATGCGTCGCCCCGGACGGCGCGGTCTACCAGGCAGGGACCCTCTCGGGCAATCCTCTGGCGGTCACCGCAGGCCTTGCGACCCTTCGGGAAATGATGAAGATTCCCCATTTCCAGGACATCGTAGAAGGGAAAGTGAAGGCCCTTCTGGCAGGCTGGAAAGAAGCGGCAGCGGCTGCCGGCGTTCCCGTCCAGCTCCACCAGGCAGGCTCCATGTTCGGACTCTTTTTCAGCGAAAAGCCTGTCAAGAATTATGCTGACGCCTGCGCGGCCGATGCGGACGCGTTCCGCGCCTGGTTCCGGTCCATGCTGGATCAGGGGATTTATCTCGCCCCGTCTCCTTTCGAGACCATCTTTATGTCCTACGCCCACAGCGACGAAGACATTGAAAAAACCATCGGCGCAGCCCGGGCGGCAATGGTAGCGGCAGCGAAAAAATAAAAAGGTACAGAAGAGCCAGTTCGAAGGGACTGGTTCTTTTATATGCCCTTACAAAAAATTCCTTCTCCCCAAAGCTTGACAGGGAAAAGCATTTATATCATGATACAAGGGACATTCAGACAATGCTCATAATTAGAGCCAGGGGAGGTACCTATGCTTCTTGCTTTTGATGTAGGAAATACCAATATCGTATGCGGCGTATTCAATAAAAGAGAACTGGTAGGGCACTGGAGGATCGCCACGGACAAGCTCCAGACCGCAGACACCTATGCGGCGGAGTTGGGCATGCTCTTCCAGATCCAGGGACTGAAATTTGAAGACATCGACGACGTGATCATTTCCACCGTCGTTCCTCCGATCATTCCCATTCTTGAAACCCTGTGCCAGCGCTACTTCCATGTGAAAGGCATGTTTGTCGGCCCCGGCATTAAGACGGGCATGAATATTCTCTACGACAATCCGAAAGAACTCGGCGCGGACCGCATCGTAAACGCTGTGGCAGTGATCAATAAATACGGCGGCCCGGCGATCATCATCGACATGGGCACCTCCACCACCTTCTGCGTGCTCAATGAAAAATCCCAGTACCTGGGCGGGTCTGTCGCGCCTGGCATCGGTATTTCCATGGAAGCCCTTTTCCAGCGCGCTTCCAAACTGCCCCGGATTGAACTCAAGCGTCCACCTACGTGCATCTGCCGCAATACGGTCACCGCCATGCAGGCTGGCATCTACTACGGCTTCGTGGGACAGATCGACTACATCGTAAACCATATCAAGGAAGAAATGAACCTGCCCCACATGACCGTCATCGCCACCGGCGGCCTGGCGACTCTCATTTCCGAGGGCAGCTCTACCATCGACATTGTGGACCCCATGCTCACTCTCGACGGACTCCTCATTCTTTACGAAAAAAACAAGCCTGAAAAACGGGCATAAGAAATGAAAACGATCTCATCGATGAGGTCGTTTTTTATTGCGCTTTTCCCC
>CAUBUJ010000080.1 GCA_958439155.1 uncultured Veillonellaceae bacterium | reverse complement strand
AATATCAAGGCTTCGGCAGTGAGGATAACACAGCAGGTAACACAGCGATAACACACCCTCTATTACGCGCGAATCCTATTAACAAATTAACAAAGGAACAAGGGAACCATGTAACAAGAGAGAGTAGGGGCAAAAGCCCCACTCGCAAGCTCTTTTCGCCCCCGACGGAGGATGAGGTGAGGAAGCATTGGCAGGAAAAAAGCCTCCATGGAGACCCGGAAGCGTTCTTTGACTACTACCAGGCTAATGGCTGGATGGCGGGGAAGAATCACATGAAAGACTGGAAAGCCGCTGCCCGGAATTGGTCAAGAAGAGAGCGGCATGCCGGCGGGTTTTCACCGCCAAGGGACAGAATGAGCCGTTTTTATGAAGCGATGAAGGAGGATGAGAACCATGGAGGATCAGCGGATCAAGGCGATCGCAGTGATGGCGGCGCTTTTTGACAAGTTCACCGAGGAAAAGGTGGTGCTCTATAACCGCATGCTTTCCGATATTCCGCCGGTACTCGTCGACAAAGCAATCCAATCTCTGGCACGGACGTCAAAATTTCCGCCCACAGTGGCAGAGATCCGGGAGAAGGCGGAAGAGATTTACCGCATCGCTGGTAATGAACCCATTCCGGACGCAGGGGAAGCGTGGGGAGAGGTGCTCCAGGCGATCTCTCATCAGGGGTCTTACCGGACGCCGAAATTTGACGATCCGATCACGACGGAAACAGTCCGGCGCATGGGATGGCAGGAACTCTGCCGCCGGCGGGTCGAGATGAGCAGCGTCGACCGTGCCCAGTTCATGAAAATGTACGACGACATAGCTCGCCGGCAGAAAAGCGAGAAGCAAATCCGGAAATCCCTGCAGGATGGAAAGGTACAGAAGCTCCTTCTGTGGATTGCCCAGCGCAAGGCATTGTCCGGAGGGAAGCGATGAGATTTCGCGAAGGGCAGGCAGTCGAGTTCCGGGGATTGCCGGGACGGATCGGGTATATCCAGGGATGGGTAGAAGGCTACGGCGACGGGATCCCGCCGCAAGAAGGAATTTTTTACAATGTTGTATTCGCCGATGATCTGGAGGATCCGAGTACCAAGTTTCATCCTGTTTATCTGTTTACAGCCGAAGACCTCACTGACGCGACAGAGGCCGACCGGGAGAGAAAACGCCGGGCAGATGAGCAGAAGCAAAAAACAATCAATGACAGACAGAACAACACCGTAAGAGGAATGTCCATAAAGGAGGTAGGATGATGGAAAAAAGAATCATTGAAACACCATCCCTGCTTTTTCGCAGAGGAGAACACGTATGGAATACGAAAAAGCCTGATCACGAAGAAATGCAAATCTTAGAGGCGAAAATCACAGAGTGTCGGATTATGTATACTGTCGCTCGTACATACCTTGAGGACCCATGGAATGACATTCACTTGGAAGAATGGAATGAGAATGACATCGAGCGGGTAGAAAATAAAATTCCGCGGTTTCACATCGGAGAATTTATTTATAAGAAATCCAACCCTGCACTTATCGCGCAAATAAAAGGATTGGTTGTTTCTGGCCCATGCATTACTTATGACGTTCATGATAAGTCTATGCAAGAAGACGAAGACGAATGGCATGAAGAGGATGTCGAGTCCGCAGAGGAGAGGTTGAGTGCCTTATTCAAAGAAGGAAGAGAGGAATAGGATGAACACAGTACAGATCGAGGGGAATCTCACAAGAGACCCGCAGATGAGAACGACAAAGACCGGGCAGCCAGTGGCGTCTCTCAACGTAGCGGTGAACCGGCTCTACACAACGCCCACCGGAGAGAAGAAAGAGCTGACAGACTTCGTCAACGTGGTGGCATGGCGGAACCTTGCGGAAGCGGCGGGGAATCAGCTCAGGAAAGGGACACGCATTTTTGTAGAAGGGCGGTATTCCACCCGGTCCTACGAAGGGACGGACGGGCAGAAACGGTATATTACCGAAGTCATCGCCAATATGATCGCGATCCCACTGGGAACCACCCAGAAGAAAGGCAATTTCTCCCAATTCGGCCAGCCTGTCCCGCAGGCGCCGCAGGCTCCGGCATACAGCCAGGGGCGCCTCGGGGAGACACCGCCGGCATCACCGTACAGCCGGGATGAAGAGCTGCCGTTCTGATTGATATATTGAAAAAAGTTGAAATGAATTTAGGGTTCCGAGGGCCCGTTTAGGGTTGACCAAAATAGAACGTACGGGATTTTCGTACAGTTGGAGGCACAGAGATGAAGCTGGTGTATAGAGGAAGACTTCCGGGACTCAACGAGGTCATCAATAAATCCCGCCGCAATCCCTATGAAGCGAACAAGCTGAAGAAAGACACGCAGAGGGATTTATATAGTCAATTTATTCCACAGTATCGTGCTGGGGGAGGGAGGCCCTTTGCAGCGAAAGTTCATGCGGTGATCCATTTCTACGAGCCTAACGCGAAGCGGGATGAGGACAACGTCATAAGTGGTATGAAGTTTATTTTTGACGCTTTGCAAGAATTAGGGATCATTCCCAATGATAGCCAGAAATTCCTGCATATCAGCGGAGTTGATGTGCGTGTAGATCGGGAAAATCCAAGGGTAGAAATTAGATTGGAGGCAGTAGATGCGGAATAAGTGGATGAAAGAGCGGCGCAAACAGCCGGAGAGGACCATGGCGAGCCGATACGCCGCTTCCGGTATCATCGGCGGCGAGAAGATCACCCAGATCGGGCACGTGCGGACGGTTCTGGTGGAATGTCTGCCGAAAGAATTCTCCCGCCTCATGGCGCAGATGGAGCAGGCCCAGACGGCGGACGACCTGGACAAAGTGGAAGACGCCTTATTCATTCTGGAAGACCGCCTCGCGGCGCAAGCAAGAGTCCTCACATGGATGCGCCACCGGATCGGCGCCCAGAAGGTGGACCTGATGGAGAAACCGGAGCCGATCGGAGAGGAAGAGGCATGGGATCTATGAAGGAAGAAAGCAAAATCAACATCACCACGAAGGACGTGCGGGACGCCCGGGAAGAGAAAAACCGCATGGCGCTGGAAATTATGCTTGACGTAGAGGACGTAGAGGAAGCGCTGGACAATCTGAAACACAGTATCCGGACAGAGATCAAAGCCATTCCGGGGATTGAAATGACGGGAAAGCTCAGAGAGATGGAAAAGCTCGCGCTGCACATCACTGGTGATCTGGGACAAATCAAGATCCTTTGCGGCGGGCTCCGGGCAGAGCCGAAGCATGAGGTATGGAAATGAAAGAGCAGGAATATATGCGGCTCATCGATGACGTGGCGCAGCTGGGAATGGATGTGACTGACGCCCGTACAGGAATCCGCGATGCAAGCCATGAACTTGCGAAAGGAAACAATCCGGAGAATCTCCAAGCGGCAGCGGTTCAACTCAAAGTGGCAGCGGACATGCTGCATGATCTTTCATGGAAGGCCTTATGCCTGGAGCTGCGTGCGAAGTACAGCGGAGAGGAGGACGGCCATGAGTGATCCAACAAACCCGGCGTATTACAAACACGGCGGCGTGGAATGTATCGACGCGATCCGGGCAGTGGTGGAAGACCTGCAAGGGGAAGAAGCCTTCTGCACAGGGAATGCCATGAAGTACCTGTGGCGTTGGAAGTACAAAGGCGGCGTGGAAGATCTGAAAAAGGCGCGGTGGTACATTGACCGCATGATCGGGGAGGAAAAATGACGGACATAGAATTTCACAAGCACCGGTTCTATTATTGGGAACCCAGCAAAGTGGCGAACTGCTGGGGCTTTGAAGGGAAGACAGGACGCCTTCTGGCGGTAGACTTTGAGGCGGGCCGGCTGCTTCTTGACCCGGGCGAGTCTCTCGCAAGGTTTAAGCCGGAAGAAGTGGAGCCGGAGGGGAACGATTCCCGCCATGGATGAGCGGGTATGCCTGTGGTGCGGGAAACGCTTCCAGCCAAATTGGGGTGAGAAGCACTGCTGTATCCAATGCTTTGAAGCTGACGAGAAGTCAAAGGGCATTGTGTACAAGGAAGCACCGGCGGCCCGGTGGAAACAGAAGAAAAAGAGAGAATGCCGGTGCGAACGGTGCGGCGGTGTTTTCCTCTCATCTGGAAGCAGAGCGAAGTATTGCCCGAAGTGCAGACCAGAGGTACATAGAGAACGGGTGGCTGCAGGGAGCAAAAAGCAGTATGAAAGAATGAAGGCGCAGAAGGAGAGCCGTGAATGAGCGTGTATGGATACATGCGGGTAAGCACGCGGGAACAGAATGAAGACCGACAGCGGGCGGCACTGGGAGCGTTGGATATCCCGAAGAAAAACCTGTACATGGATAAATTATCAGGGAAAGATTTCAACCGGCCGCAGTGGCGGGCGCTTGTGAGGAGACTCAAGAAGGATGATATCCTCTACGTGAAAAGCATTGACCGGATCGGGAGAAATTACGAGGAGATTCTCGAAGAATGGCGCAAGATCACCAAGGGAAAGGGCGCAGATATCGTGGTGCTTGATATGCCTCTTCTCGATACAAGGCGGGGAAAGGATCTGCTTGGGACGTTTCTCAGTGATATCGTCCTCCAGGTGCTGTCTTTCGTCGCGGAGAATGAGAGGCAGAATATCCGGAGCCGCCAGGCCGAAGGGATCGCCGCCGCGAAAAAACGGGGCGTCTGTTTCAGCCGTCCGCCGAGAGTGCTGCCGGAGAATTTTGAGGAAATGTGCCGCCTTTGGAAAAAGAAAGCAATCACAGCCTCAGAAGCAGCCCGGCAGTGCGGCATGTCCCTCTCGAATTTTCGCTACCATATGGGAAGGAGAAGAGAAAATGCGGAGAAGTTTGAGAGAAGTTCTGAGGAACTCACAAGAAATCCTCGTTAGTTCACAGGAGGTACAGAGTGGACTACTACATCAAAGATTACCCCGGCGGCAGTTTTGACATGTGCTTCTGTATGAGCAACTGCCGGGAGAAGACCTGCCGCCGGTGTCTCCGGGGAGAGCATTTCCTGGCATGGCAGGCAGGGGCGAAAGAGGACGACCTATACTGCTGCGCCGATTTCTCAAAGGCATGCAGCAGGTATCGGCCGGGAGAGAAGGAGAAGACATGAAAAAAGTACAATTATGGAATATGATTGAAATCCAGTGCAGACAGCTCAATGCACAGAAGCGGATCAACAAGACACTGGAGCTTGCGGCAAAGACGGCGCAGGACGGGGCGGACAATGCATGGAACGGCGTTATGGCGCTCCGGAGCCGCGTGGACCGGCAGGAGGAGCACATCCGTAACATGAGACAGATCGAGGAAGCACTGGACCTGCGGTGGCGGGATGTTACGTACAGGCTGGAAGACGTGGAAGACTTACGCCTCATGGTGTATATGAGCCTCGCTGCGGATGCGGTGCTGCTCTTCGCTGTGATTTACCTTCTCGGGAAATAGCCTGTATAGGAGTTTGCATGGAAAGGGGAAATGGATGGACGTCAAAAAATTCTTACAAGAGGTACGGCGGCAGGGTGCGCGGATCCGGTCGCTTTCGGAAAATCTGGACCGGCTGCGTTATGATATGACACACCTTTCCTCCCCGATCCTGGGCGACAAGGTGCAGACGTCCCATCAATCGTCCTTAGATGACGTGCTGATCCGGATGGAAGCGGAAGAAGAAGCGTACTTTGCGGAATACAAAAGCCTCCTGGACATGCGTCGGGAGGCTATGCGTCTCATTTCCATGGAGCCCGATCCAGTCTGCCAGGCGATTCTCCAGAGGCGGTACATCATGGGGCAGCTATGGGAAGAGGTGGCGGAGAAAATGCATTTTGATAAAAGCTGGGTAAAGAGGTTGTGTGCGAGATCAATCAGCGATCTTCAAGTTCTTATCAATGAAAACGGGGAGTAAGAGGAAAACCCGCCCCGAAAAGCCCCTTTTTTCTGTGGTAATATATAAACTGAAAAAGGTGATGGAATCTCTGCGGAGACCATTGCGGGGCCGCTTGCACGGGCGGCCTTTTTCTATGCGCAGGTGGTGCAACAGGAACACCGGGGGCCGCAATCCCTCGCATGCGGGTGCAATTCCCGCCCTGCGCCTTTCTGCATTCTACACCCGGTGCCGGCTGAAAGGCTGGCACCACGAACTTACAGCACTCATGGACATGGGTGCTTTCCTGTTGGAGAAAACAATGGCAAACGAAGAATACGATCTGTTTTTACAGAAGTTCGAGCGGAAGAAGACCACCGATGACTGCTATACGCCGCCGGAGATTTATGAAGTGGTGAAATCGTGGGCAGTCAAAAGAAATGGATGGGAAGACCGTGAAATCTACCGGCCATTTTACCCGGGCGGCGATTATCGCCATTTTGGATACGGTGGGGTGTGGTTATTGACAACCCGCCTTTTTCCACCCTTGCGGAAATCGTTTCTTTCTACAATCGGCAGGGTATTGAGTATTTCCTTTTCTGCCCCGGCCTGACAGGCGTCCGAGCGGCTCCGTCATATATCGGTACGGGATACAGTATCACCTATGAGAATGGGGCTAAAATTTCAACGAGCTTTATCTCATCGAAAGGGCCGCTCCTCATGAGCGCGCCGGATCTGTATGCGGCACTGGAAGCGGCAGATAAAACGGCACGGGGAAAAAATAAAAAGCTAATGCCTATTTATGGATACCCGGACAATCTAATCATGCCGACCACCTTGAACAAGTTCAGCAAGTACGGCGTAGCCTTTGAAGCGCGTACCGGCTATTTCTGCCGCAAGCTGGATGCCCAGATTCCCTATGGAAAGGCGATCTACGGCGGCGGTTACCTCGTTTCGGAAGGCCCGGCAAGGCGAGCACAGGAAGAGGCAAGGCGGGCACAGGAAGAGGCAAGGCGGATCACCTTTGAACTGTCGGACAGAGAAAAGGAAATTGTGGAAAACCTCCGATAAAATCTATCTTTTTTAGCATAAAGCATTGACAAAAAGCAAGAAAGAAGGTATAATAAAAACATAGAAAAGCAAAGGAGGTGAAAAATATGGATGATATAGAAAAAGCGGCCAACCTTTTAACCGCCATCATCAGTCTGGTAAGTGCCGTTATCAGTCTGATAGCCGTTATCAAAGCTAACCGCAAGTAAGAATTCCCCGGGGGATTCCCCGGGCCCCCATAAAGGGGCTTACATATTCATCTTATCATCCATATAGGCGACATGCAAATGACTTGGATCGCATTGGGTATTTCTATCATCGCGCTGATTCTTTCCCTTATTACTCTTTATCTGGTGAACAAGAAATGAGCGGATGGGGAGGCAAGAGAGAGAACCAGACGGGACGCCCAAAGAAGCCGGAGGGGCAGCGGAAGCAGCACCAGCTCCGGGCGTACGATGACGAATGGGAGCTGATCCGCCTCTTTTCCCAGAAGGTAAAGCGCGGCGGCGTCGAGAAGGCGCGGAAGTTTATGGAAGAGTATTACGGAGAATAGGCAGGCCATGCCTGTCATAAGCAGAATCGTTTCGGCGGTTCTGCTTTTCTATTGGTGATTTTGGCATAGAGTCCGCCGCGCATCAGGCGGAAGCACTGCGGACCAGAGGCGGGACTTTTGCCGTTTTGGGGGAAACGTAAAATCCCCTGCCAAGGGGCTCTCGAATCCTGAGGGCG
>CAUBUJ010000079.1 GCA_958439155.1 uncultured Veillonellaceae bacterium | reverse complement strand
AAATGGGAGGCCGCGGCGGAACAGGCATAACGGAAAGGGCAGTCTCTTTTGGGGGGAGGCTGCTTTTTTGTGCCTGCTGGAGGGAGCGTGGAAGTGTGCGTCATAGGAGTGGGGTCAGAGGTCAGAGGTCTAAGGTCAGAGGCGGAAAGCGGAAATAAAAGCTGTCTGCTTTCAGCCATCAGCTGTCAGCAGAAAGAGGAAGGACTTTTTATATAAAATCCACTGCCCATTTGAACTGAGGCGGCGTACCAGGTCTCTGCGCTTTGCGCTCTGCACCTCCTATCCAGGTACACGGCGAAATTGGCGTCATCTCGAGCGGGCGCATTGGGGATATATGACATGGAATAGTCTGGGAGGTATGGTGTACAGAGTCGAGAGATCTTTGGTACAACGCTGTCAAGTTCCTGGCAGCGTTGTCCTGGACGTGCGTCATTGGGGCGGGGCTCGTGGTCTGGAGACAGAAGTCTGAAGAGGGAATCGGAAGGGCTTTTTATATGCGGCTGCGCCGCTGGAGCAAGACGACATGGATGTCATCAAGGCTGGAGAAAGGGCTGGTTGTATTGTTTTTAAAAGACAAAATGGAGAAATTCCGATACAATAGAAGCAAAACGTTCTTAAAAGGAGGTACCCTATATGGATTCACAACATGGATTGGATGATCGCGAGGCGGAAAGGAAAGCGCTGGAAAGGCTCTCCCGGCTTGGCGACCCGCTGGAGCGGATCGCCCGGCTCCAATGGTACCGGTTCTCTCCCCTTGTGGCAAAGGCTTTCGAGGGAGAAAAACGGCCTGCAGGGGCAGCGGCATATTCTGATTTGATGCTCCTCAAAATTTTGATTCTCCAGAGGCTTTGCGGCCTGTCGGCGGAAGAGATCGCATTTGAGATAAGAGATGCCTTATCCTTTATGCGTTTTCTGGATCTGCACATCGATGACCGAAAGCCCGATGCAGAGACAATCAGACGCTTTGGGGAAGCACTGGCGGAAGCGCATGTATTGGACAAGATTTTCCACCTTCTCGATGAGCTGATGAAGGAAGAAGGCATTACAGATTATAAAAAATACCGGGAATTATCTATTTTTACGCACATGAGAGAGCGGAGAAAATAGAGCTCCGCGGCGGCATGGGCAGGAAAATCCGAAGAGCACAGGGAGAGGCCGGCCGCAGCCGAATAAGGACCGGCCTGTTTCCGCCAAACGTCAACAGCTAAAAGCTAAAAGCTAAAAGCTAATAGCTAATAGCTAACAGCTAATCTCCCATCGGTCTGCGGCCAGCGCTTCCCCGGCGGGGGGAGAATCGGTATAATGAAAGAAAAGAAACTTTTTGTTTGCCGCGGGGAGGCCTGTTTTGCGCTGCGGCGTTATTTCATGAGGAGGATGCCATGTTTTGTATGAATTGCGGGAAGCCCATTCCCGACGGAGGAAAATTCTGTCCTTTCTGCGGGACGGCGGTGCCGCAGCAGTTCCAGGGCGGTCAGGCCGCGGCGCCCGCTCCGGCGGCCCCGGCTCCTGCGCCGGCTCCTGCGCCGAAACCGGAACCGCAGGAACATGACGGGGAATGGAATGAAGAGCGGCAGGCCTACCAGTTCGATCTGGATGGCTACACCGTTTCCTTTGGAAAGGAACATGTCATTTACGGTCAGGTGCGGGAAGCGTTTCTTCCCCTCTGGGAGGCGGGAAATGCGCGCATCGAGAAGCTCTACGAAGGGGCGGACTCGGTGGAAGACGTGCTGAAGGCCTATTACAGCGTGGATTTCCTCCGCCGCGTACTGGCTGAGCCGATCCAGCTGGCGCTCGATACCTGCGCCGATCACGGTGAATATGACATTACGGAAGAAACGGTGCTGAAGACGCCGTCGCTGCATCTTGCCGGAGAGGACCGGGATGTGATTTCCGCTTGGGAACTGGGCATCGCCCCGCTTCTCGAGAAGTACCAGGCCATCTGCCAGGCGGCGCAGAATGAGCGGGACCGCCGGGCTTACCGGAAAGAGACGCGCATGCGCCTCGAAGGGGGCGGCTTCGGCCTTACCGGAGCGCTTACCGCCATCGCCAAGGCAGGCGCTTTCAATATTACCAGCGGCGTCGCCCACAGCGCGTTCAATGCTGTAGGAAATGCCTTCACCGGTTCGGCGGAAAAGCGGCGGCTCCGGGAACTCTTTGAGTCCAGAGAGACGCTCCAGGCGATGCGCCAGGCTTACAGCAACGCCTTCTCCACGATCCTCACCTTCGTGACCCAGCGCCTGGGCGGCAAGGAAATGACCAAGTCGGAGAAGGAAAAGGCGAAGATGATCCTCGCCAATATTGAGAGCGGCCGCATCACGGGCGAAGCCGTGCAGGAAGCGCTCTTGGAAGGGCTCACCTCCGATCCTTTCAATGAAGACATTTACAAGACCTACCTGAAGTACGTGCCCAATACGAATGGCCGTCTCGACAAGATCGCCGTCCTCTTCCACATGGATGGACGGATCACCGGCGGGAAGGATGAGATCCTCCAGAGCTGGATCGACAACATGGGCCCTCTTGCAGCAGGGCGGCTTCACGCGCTTCTCGCCGTGGCCAGGGGGGAGACGGATGAAAGAAGCATCGAAGTCTACCTCCGGATGGGCGCGCTCACCTGCATAGATGCCGATGAGGCGCTCCTTGCAGGCTGGCATGACAAGCTCCAGACCCAGACGAGCCAGGTGCTGATGCAGCTCGCAGAAGAAGCGGGAGAGGAAATGAAGGAAATCGAGGCGCGCCGGGACCATCCCATAGAGAATGGAGAAATCCCCTTCGCAGCCTTCGCAGGAAGCGACATGGAAGACTATACCGTGCCGGAAGGGGTCACGGACATTGGCGACTATGCCTTCGCAGACTGCACGTACCTGGAGAATGTGACACTCCCGAAGAGCCTGCGTCATATCGGGAAGGGCGCCTTCTGCGGCAGCGGCCTTGTGATGGATATTGCCATCCCTGCCGGTGTGGAGACCTATGATGCGGAAGCGTACACCACCGAAGACGGCACCGTCCATTTCGAAGGGGAGCCGGAAATCACCGGCGACGCGGAAGCCTTCAAAGCGAGCGGCGCCGTGTGGGACATCCCCCTCTGGGGCAGGCTCTATGAATGGTGCAAAGAAAACGGGTGCCTTTCACACACCGCTATCTTCACTGCAGGAGACGCAGGGAAGGTCCTCCCTGAAAAGCCGGAAGACGGCTTCTACCTCCGGGATTACTGGAACTATCCGCCCATCCAGGTGCGGGGGCGGGAGGAAATGGAAGGGGACGGCCTGCCTCCTACGACCGTGCTCGAGACGAACCGGTCATGCCGCGCCATCGACAGGGAGGCCCTTGCCGGAGCGGACGTGGTGTATGTCTTCGTGCCCGATGAAGTGGAAACCATCGGGAGCCGCGCTTTCTATGATTCCTACCTTACTGAGATCGATCTTGGAAGCGGCGTGAAAGTCCTCGAGCCGGAAGCACTTGCCGGCTGCATCTACCTGCGCCAGGTCATCCTCCCGGAAGGCCTCCGGAAAGTGGGAGACCGCGCCTTCGCCGGCTGCTATTTCCTGGACCATATAGAGGCCCTCCAGATGCACTGCGACATAGGGGAAGATATTTTCCAGCATATGTCCGTCGTGGTGGAATGCCTTCCTGGGAGCGACTGGGAAACATGGTGCAAAGCCCATGGGGTGCGCTATTTCTACCATGGAGAGAAGAATCCCTGGGAAGATCTCCTCCAGCACCGCCGGCAGGTCATCGAAGAGGAAGGACTGTGGACACGGAAGAAATACCTGAAAGAAGCGGCAGACTGGAAAAAAGAAGCCGATCCGGAAGGAAAATCCAAAGGCCTTTTCGGTTGGGGGAGCGGACGGAAGTACCAGTTCCTCTTCCAGGCGGAGGCCAATGGAGATGAGCCGGACCTGCTCGGAGAGATCGTACTCCATGGAGACAAGAAATTCTCAGGCAAGTCCCGCGACGGGAAACGGAAAATTACCGTGGTGAAGACAGAGATTGACACAGAAATGATCGCCAACGGCGCTCTCATTGGCTCTGATCTGACCTTCGTCGAAGGGGACGATACGGAATACCTCGGCACCTATGCCCTGGCCGGCGCGAAAATCGCCGCCTTCGAAGGGCTGGACCTTCTGGAAATTTGGGAAAGCGCTTTCGAAGGGTGTGAAAACCTTTCCGCCGTGCTCCTTGGGGAGAACCTGGAAACAATCGAAGACCGCGCCTTCGCCCATTGCCCAAGCCTTTCCAGGCTCTACTTGCCCGGCTCGGTGAAAGAAATCGGGGAGAACGCTTTCGAAGGGACGCCGGTCACCATCGTCTGCCCGGAAGGCTCTGCCGCGGAAGCGTACTGCAGGGCTCATCAGATCCCGGTAGAACTGGAATAAATCGTATTACACTTGTATGACACAGAAAACGCCGCTTGGGGAGAGCGGCGTTTTTGTGTGGGGAAATGGGTGTCACACATGGGGGGATCACGAAAAGTGTGTCATTTGCGGCGGGGTCAAAGGTCTGAGGTCTGGGGCCAGTAGGTGCATCATGGGTGTGGGGTCTGAAGACGGAAGTCGGAAGTCTGGAGAGGAAATAGGAAGGTCCTTTTTTATGCGGCTTCGCCGCCTGGCCCGTGATCAGATGGTATGTCATTGGCGTGGGGCCCGCAAGGAGCCTCCACTCTTTCTCGTACTTTTTTATTGTAAGCAGCGCATACAGCAGAATAGATCCGGTCGAAATGACACCCATTTCGGCCTGTTCCTGAGAAAGAACCTTCTCATTCCATGAAAGCTGATATCTGATTTTCAAGCGGCGCAGCGGCATATCAAAATTCCGCCGAAGGCGGCACCATCCCTCTAAACTCATAACTCTCAACTCTAACCCCCGCTCTCATAACGCACCTGCCCAGTCTCCGGTGCCCCGACTTTTCCAAAATTTCCGCCGCCTGTTGTACCTGAGGCGGCGTACCACCTCTTTGCGCTCTGCGCCCCGTTTCCATGACGCATCATCGCCCATGTTCTATTGTCAACCAAAAGTCAACTATCATATAGATTTAAGTTGACAGATTGAATTGTTTATCCTATACTCGTATGTATAGTAACAATCAGGGAAGGCTGTCCCTCCTTCCCCCGCCCTGTGCGGTTTGCTACTGAAGAAGGGACAGTGCTTCCCATGCCCGCCCGGGGCGTTGGAAACAGATCCGCACTGCGGAAATACCGCTGTTTCCTGTATGGAGGAAATGAGTAGAATGGAAAGCACATGCGCTGAAATTATAACACTGGCTGACAAGGTCATCGGCGGCGGCGCCGTCACCATGGACGAGGCAAAGCGCCTCATCCGTACGAGAGATGAAGATACCATGCTTCTTCTGGCCATGGCTGACAAGATTCGTCAGAAATTTTCTGGGAATGCCGTCGATTTCTGTGCCATCATCAATGCCAGAAGCGGTCACTGCCAGGAAAACTGCAAATTCTGCGCCCAGTCCGGCTGGTACAATACGGGAGCGAAAGTGTACCGGCTCCTGCCGGAGGCGGACATTCTCGCCGCCGCAAAGAAAGCCAAAGCGGCCGGCGC
Source organism: uncultured Veillonellaceae bacterium (assembly GCA_958439155.1). Lineage (GTDB taxonomy): Bacteria > Bacillota > Negativicutes > Veillonellales > Dialisteraceae > UBA1822. Next base: position 2,065 of record CAUBUJ010000079.1, on the reverse strand, counting down.
GGTGCGGTTCTCTCTGGTGACGAGCGGCCGGAACCAGGACAATCCCAATGAATTTGAGGAAATCATCGATCTGGTGAAAAAGATCCGTAAAGAAGTGGGCATCGAAGTATGCTGCTCGCTCGGCCTCATTTCTGCAGATCAGGCGCGGCGCCTGAAGGAAGCGGGCATTACCCGGATTCACTGCAATATTGAAACGTCGCCGTCTTATTTCCCTGAAATCTGCACCACCCATACTTTTGAGGACAAGGAAGAAATCATTTCGGTGGCGCAGAAAGCGGGCATCCGGGTCTGCTCCGGCGGCATCATCGGTCTCGGTGAATCCCTGGACCAGCGGGTGGAAATGGCGTTCAAGCTGAGAGAGATGCACATTGATTCCATTCCCTTAAACATTCTGAATCCGGTGAAAGGCACGCCGTTCTATACGAACAAGCGCCTGCCGCCTCTCGAAGTGCTCCGTACCTTCGCTATGTTCCGCTTCGTCCTGCCAAAGGCGCTCATCCGTACCGCCGGCGGCCGGGAAGTGAATCTCCGGAGCCTCCAGGCGTACGCCCTGACCGGCGGCTTGAACGGCATTATGGTCGGAGGCTACCTCACCACAGGGGGCCGCGATCCGAAAGAGGATATCCGCATGACCGAAGATCTGGGCCGGTCCTTTACCCAGCCGCAGTTATAATTTTGACACTCTGATTTTACTGACAACTTCATAGTATGGAATGCATTTTCATGTATTTCCATGCTGCGCACCGGGCGCAGAGCAACACACAGGCAAGACCCCATTCATACAATGGGTTGGTTTCAAGGAGACCGGGTCCCGCAGGGAAGGTCCCCGGAGAGGAAGGAAATACGATGGAAACGAGCTGCAAACAGATTTTGGAATGGACAGACCGCATTCTGGACGGTGGAGAAATCACCGAGGAAGAAGCACGGGCTCTCATCCGCACGAAGGATGAAGATACCATGCTTCTTCTTGCGTGCGCTGACAAGATTCGTCAGAAATTTTCCGGCCGCACAGTCGATCTCTGCGCTATTGTCAATGCCCGGAGCGGCAGCTGTCAGGAAGACTGCAAATTCTGTGCCCAGTCGGCGCGGTACAACACCGGTGTGAAAACTTACAAATTCCTCTCTGAGGAAGAGGTGCTCGCTGCGGCTCGGCGTGCCAAGAAAGCAGGGGCCGCCCGTTTCGACATCGTTACCGCCGGGAGAGACCAGCGGAATCCGAAAGATTTTGATGAAATCTGCGATCTGATCCGGCGCATCCGGAAAGAAGTAGGTATCGAAGTGTGCTGCTCTCTCGGTTTCCTCACGGACGAACAGGCGCGGCGTCTGAAAGAAGCAGGGATCAACCGGCTCCACTGCAACATTGAATCGGCGCCGTCCTATTTCAAGGAAGTGTGCACCACCCATACGGCGGAGGAGAAAATGGCCAACGTAGCCCGTGCCCAGAAGGCAGGCATCCGGGTCTGCTGCGGCGGCATCATCGGCCTTGGGGAATCTTTGGACCAGCGGGTGGAAATGGCGTTCCACCTGAAAAAGATGCACATCGACGCGGTGCCCCTCAACGTGCTGAATCCGATTCCCGGCACGCCTTTTGAACACAACAAGCGCCTGGCGCCGCTCGAAATTCTCCGGGCTTTCGCCATGTTCCGCTTCGTCCTGCCGAAGGCGCAGATCCGCACCGCCGGCGGCCGCCAGATCAACCTGCGGAGTCTCCAGTCCATGGCTCTTGCCGGCGGCATGAACGGCGTCATGATCGGCAATTACCTTACCTCCAAGGGCAGTGCCCCGGCAGATGATATCCAGATGCTCCACGACCTGGGCCGGAGAGAAACCGTGCCGAACGTGCAGTAAGGGGGATGTGCGTCATGGCGGGGGGCTTAGGAAAGTGCGTCATTTGAGCGGGGCGCAGAGCTCAGAGCCCAAAGCGCAGAGGAGTGGATGCTTGCCGCATGGGCGCATTTTGAAAGTCCTCAAGTGCCGGACGGGCTCGCTCATTTGTCTCGTATTCTGAATAGGGGTCCATTGGTATTCCACTCATGATTTTCTTTTCCAATGGATTCCATTGGGG
>CAUBUJ010000078.1 GCA_958439155.1 uncultured Veillonellaceae bacterium | reverse complement strand
AGGTATGCTGCAATGAAACGATTCTTTCTTTCCTTCCTTTCTCTTTCGTTCCTCTTTGTTTTGGCAGTACAGGCGGCCATTCCTGAAGCGCCTGTAAAAATGAAAAAGGTCACTGTCCAGGAAGGGGAGACTTTGTGGGAAATCGCTGTCCGGCATGCGGATGATACTGTCGATGTGCGGAATTATATTGATGAGATTGAGAAGATCAATCACATTAGAGACGCTGGATCGCTCCAGCCGGGGCAGGTGCTTGCGCTTCCTGTCCAGAAGAAATAATTTGTCATAAAAGAGGACTTCCTTCTTATGCACATGTGCAGAAAAAAGGAAGTCCTCTTTTAATATCTGTTTTTCAAGGAAGAAGGTACGCGGACATTTCCAAACATAGCAGAAATAGGGTTATTCACAAAGAGGCTGGCTTCATTGATATAGCGCCGCACCATATCTACAGAGCGATGCCGTGTCTGCTTCATGATGAGCCGCTCTTCCACTCCATGGAGAGCCGCGGAGGTCGCAAAGCCGTGACGCAGGCTGTGTGCGCCGTACAGTTCCGGATTCAGCCCGATGCGCTGGACGTATTTTTTTAAGATCAAATTGATGCTTTTGTCACTGAGACGACGCGCATTGGCCTCCCCTTTTTTATTCATATTCCGGAAGAGAGGGCCGCTGGTAATCCCTCCTTCGGAAAGCCATGCTTTGAGTGCAGTCACGGCACACATGGAAGTATCAGAAATATAAGGAATGCCCACCTGCTGGCCTTCGGCGGTCTGATCCGTTTTAGACTGGCGCACTGTGACAATTGCCCCCTGCGGCAGAAAACGGATATCTTCCACATCCAGGCCAGAAATTTCGCTCCGTCGGAAAGCCCCCATAAATCCAAGAAGGAGTATTGCTTTGTCCCGGACATCGCGGAGATTTTTTAAATCCATGGTCTTTACGATCTTTTCCAGATCCTCCCAGTAAAGCGGTGTTTTCCCTTTCTGGACGCCTCCTTTCTGGCGGGATAGACCGACCAGCGTTTCTCTGACGATCCATTCCCGGCAGGGATTTTCTTCAATGACGCCTGCTGTCACAGCGGCATTGAAATTTTCCGAAATCGCACTGATCCTGCGTCGGATCGTAGCAAATTTAGCATAATCTGCCAGATCATTAATATAATTCACGATGGCTGCCGTCCCGGCCGGAAAGGCCTTTTCATGGTGGTAGCGGCACCAGTCACAGAAATCGAGCCAGTCCGATTCATAAGCATCAATAGTATGCTCTGCTTTGGTACTGGAAAGAGACTGCAGACTTTTTTCAGAGAGCCCTTCCGCATCAGACGAGTCGTATTCTTTCTTAATAAAAAAATTGGGAATATCCTGCATAAAAACCTCCCAGCAGGGCTGTAACCGCTGCATTATATGCTACTTACTATAGCAAAAGCCAAAGGGAGAGTCAAAAAGGAGAATCTATTCCGAGGATTTTATAATTCATGCAGTTTCCGTATCCATATATACCATTTATTAAATTTTTGGCATAGCCGGAACCGCTTTTCATCTTGACTATTTTAATGAAAATCTATATGATGGAATTATAATATAAGCTAAAAGAATGATTTAAGCTAAAATTCTCATTTATCATACTTATGAAAGGAGACTTCTTATGAAACCCATGATGAAACGCCTCCGGAGAGGCTTCACGCTTTTGGAACTAATGATCGTGGTGGCGATTATCGGGATCCTCGCAGCTGTGGCGATTCCCAACTATATTGATGCTACCGATGAAGCAAAGGCTGCGCGAATCCAGGCAGATCTGGCCACAATTGGTGCGGCGGTAGAAATTTACAGGGTAAAAACAGGGAAGTATCCTTCCTCCTTGGAAGCACTTGTTTCTTCTGACGGCAAAGGCGGCCAGCTTAAAGCCGTTCCCAAGCCTCCTGTAGACGGCGCGTACAGCGCACCTGGCACTAATGGGGAAGTGACATTTACTTTCAATGACGTGACCTATTCTTCTTTTGGTACGAAATCGGAAACAGCCGGCTGATGATACAATGCATGCTGGATAAATGAGAATGGCGGCGGTATGGTATAGCCAGCTTTCATACCATGCTGGAAATCAGGTGAAATCATGATAAAAGAAGACGGGCCTGGAACCTTGGCCGGCAGCAGCCGGTTTTCTCTGTGTCCTCTGCTGTTTTGGACGGCATGGGGAGCAGCGGTTCTGTGTCCGTTCTTTTTTATGAGCGGCCTTATGGACCTGTGGTGGTCGCTGCTCTTATGGGTGCTTCTTCTCTTTCCAGCGGCCGAAGACGGCGCGACAGGGTATGTATCTGATGGCTGGAGCCTGGCACTGGGGCTTGCGGGAGCAGTGTACCATTTCTTTGATCCTGCAGCAGGTAATGGATTTCTGTCGGTTATTCTGATTCTCTCCGGCCTTTACTGGTCATTCCCAGGAAGTATGGGAGAAGGTGACCTATTTTTGGCGGGGGCCGCGTCTCTGTGGCTTTCTCTGCCGGCGTCTATTCTTTTTCTCTGGATCTCTTTTGTCACTGGTGGAATCGCAGGAGCTTTCCTGATTCTGTTCAAACGGCGGAAAATCACAGAAGGAATTCCATTTATTCCCTTTTTATGCCTGGGAGGAGGGATGGCCTATGTGCTGGAAGAATGGGCAGACCGACTCTGGTTTTGTCTTTTTCCATAAGTCAAGGAAGGGCATGATGCTTCTGGAAATGATGATGACCATTTCCATTCTGTCTCTGGCGGCTGTATGGATTCTTCCGGAAATCAGTGACTGGTATCGGGAACAACGGCTTAATATGGCCGCTGCCCAGGTAAGCGCGCTCATCCGCACGGTGCAGGCAGAGGCCAGGAATGGGGATGCCGCATTCCCTACAGGATCTGGTATTAGTAAAGAAATTATCTTTTCGTACCAGAGCCAGCATCAGCGGGTGCGCTATATGTGCCGGCGTACGGGCATTTCTATATCGGATCCCAAAGGATGGCTTCCTGAGGGAATTCGCATTTCACCAACCTCAGTCAATATTAAATTTGCGCAGAATGGATATCCCTATTCTGATGATTCTACAACTTCTATAGAATATTCCTTTCACCTGAGAGATTCCTCCAGGAAAGGGGTGAGAAAAATTGTGGTGGCAGCTTATACAGGACGGGTACGGATCGAGAAAGAGTCTTAAACGGCGTGGATTTTTCCTTCTCTGGGCCAATGCGGCCATCTTGATTCTTCTCCTCCTTGCCGGCTCAGTACTGGGCCTGGCGGCAATGGCGGCCCGCCAGATCGATCAATCCATCTCCACAGCAGACCGGCTCTTTCTCGCCCAGGATGCAATGGAGACAATGAAGTATAATCTCCGCTTCCATGAAATGGTTCCCGTCCTGTCAAACGCAGAACGGAATGGCCGGTCATACCGGATCTCTGCAGAGACAGTGCCTGTATCTGCTGGAGGACTTCCTATGAGGAAGCTTACAGTGGAAGTGACCGATGAGCACGGCGGGAAGACAAGACTCGAAACATTTGCCGGAAAGGAGGACCCATAATGCGGCGCGGATTTCTTCTCCTTGATTTTCTGATAGGCCTTGCTGTCCTCTCTCTCCTTGCAGCCGGTGCGATGCCGGCCATCGCCGCCATATCGGCCTATGCAGCAGAGATGGAAACCCGCGCAAGAGTCCAGGAAGATGCTGTCTTTGCAGCAGATTACATTACGGACCGCATCCGGTACTGCCTCGACCGGACACAACCGCAGGAAGAACCCATGTATACCGCGGTATATAGCTATCAAGATTATGACGAAAATGAAAACCCCAATTTTTATTGGATAACAGCCGAAAAGAAACGCTGGTTCATCAAACTCTATACAGGAAGGCTGCAGCCCATTACCGGCGACAGCAATGACGGGACTGACCCCAAGTACGCACTGGTACCATTTAACAATGGAGGAGAAGTCTTGCCTTATTTCACAATCTATCCCCATGGACTGGTACGGATTTCTTACCAGATAGAGCGGGTGATGCCTGCTGCCTCTTATGAATTGACCACGTCCATCCTGCCTCTGCGGGATTACTTCCTGGTGGGAGAGACCTATGAATAGGCACCGCGCCGTACTGGCTCTATGGATGATGGTCGCTTTCGCCGGTCTCCTGTCCATTCTCACAGGAATTCTTGGCGTTTCCGTATACCGTATACGCACTGCCCATTCCATGGAACAAGGCATCGCCGCAGCCTACGCTGCAGAAAGCGGCGCCCAATGGGCCTTAGTTTATCTATCCGGCACTGTTCTCCCTGACTGGCATGAAGCAGAAGTTAGACCGGGCGGGGACATATCCTTTAAGGTCATCATCGAAAAAATTTCCTTCGACGAAGAAAAAAATATCTGGAAAGGGAAAATCCGGAGCCGCGGAACCCATGATACCTCAGGGACGCTTCGATATCTCCAGCTCGATGTCACTGTTGAAGGGGAGGAAACACCGCGGCGCATCATGGTGACAGACCTGCAGAAGTGGAAATGGTAATCCATATCGGCGAGAAAGGAGAAATACCGGCAGATCACAAGCGCATTTCCGTCATTTTCCAGGAGGAGTTATGAAAGATACCATACACACCCTCTGTATTCCTTTAGGAGAGTTTGTCTTCTTCGGAGATATGAGAGAAGGAAAATTTCTCAAACATGCCTTGCTCCCCGGCGGGCCGGATCAGGTATTTCAGAATGCGAAAAAACTGGGATTCCGCGGCAGACATCTGGTCATAGCGGCCTTGTTCCCTGATTTCCGGCAGATTACCTTTACCTTCCCTGAAATGGAAAAAGAAGATCTGCCGGAAGCCATCTACTGGGATAAAGATCGTCTTTTCCTAACGGAAGAACCGATTCTCATAGACTGGCGTGTTCTTCAACATGATCCCAGTGGATTCAAGATCCTGGGAGCTTCCTGCTGGGAAGAAAGGTTCCTCCCCTGGCGGAAAGCGGCACAGGAAGAAGGATGGACCATTTCCCGAATGATTTCCGTGCCGGAAACAGTGGTCAAAGAGGGAGAGAGCGCGGTCATTCTCTTATGTGGGGAAAAGGAGGCAACAGCATATAAATGGGATGGAAAGGACTGGCTGCCCACAAGCCGCGTTCGCCTGGATGATGAAGAAGATCTGACTGTCCTGCAGAAATTTAATGCTCCTGCATCTCTTCTCTGGTTTCCTCTGACCAGCTGCACCAACGACGGATGTGAAGCGTGGCAAACATTTCTCCGCGGCGAAGAAGGAGCATGGAATCCTAAAGAACAGGCGTTTATGCTGGCCCGCTGTATGGAAGGCGGAGAAAAAATGAACCTCGCTTTTCCAGAAGACCGGTCCAAGCCATTCTGGTCAAAAGACATGCAGTGGCTTCGCATTTCCCAGGGAATCACTGTACTTTCAGCCGCTGCTTTTCTATATACTGCTCTCTGGTTCGGGCTGTCTCTGGAAACACGTAAGGAAGAAGAAGCACAGGCTGTCCGTTTTACTCCGATTATGGCGGAAATGGCCAGTCGGAAAAAAGAAGAACAGAAAATTACAGAAGTCCGAAAGGAAGTTAGACATTTTACAGAGCAAGACCCACACTGGCTGGGCCGTCTCGTTGTACTCGCCGACGCAGCCCCTCCCGGCATCGTGCTCCGCCGCGTGGAAACTGCCGGAAAGGATCTGGTTTTCACAGGTACGGCAAGAAACAGCGCTGTTCTTTCCTTGTACCAGCAAAGACTTCGAAGTGCATGGAAAATACAGGGACGCGCGAACGTGCGGCATACCGCTTTGCCTTACTATGAATTTACGCTTCGGTTTTCCCTAAAGGACCATCGACTATGAAATGGTATAACGAAAAGAATTACACCAAATGGTATGCTGCAATCAGTCTTTTTCTTCTCGCAGGCGCTTCCATTTTTCATACCGCTGCTGTCAAAGAAGATGCTGCCGTTGTCATGTATAAGGCAAGGAACGATGCAGCCGCTCTATACACCGCTGCCGGCCCGCATCCCGAGCAGCGGGAACCTTCCTTTTTCCCTGCTGCAGATTTCTATGCTCTCCGGGATCATCTGGGTGAAAGTGGTGCTGTCATCACATCGATCACAGAAGAAACGCCGGAACCTTTAAAAATGGGTCAGATTTTGAAAATGAAATGCACCGGAAGAGGCAGTTTTTACCAGCTTCTGTCTCTGTTAAATATCGTCCAAAGCAGAGACTACTGGGTAACCGCCGTCATACATCATGCTGAGAGAAAAGGAGGGGAACTTCAATTCGAAATCGAACTCTCCGCCTACCAGGCAGAGGAAAAAGAATTATAGAAAAACAATAGACCTGCACTGTGCCAGAACAGAGCAGGTCTATCATTATAATATGCAGTAACCGATAAAAATAGAGGATGCCATGAGACGGGTAACCAACTTTCGACGCCGGACCGTCATTCCATGAATTACCGGACTTCTTAAAGTGCAAGAAACGACCGGATGATCATCCTCTCGATCAGTTATAGTCTATCAATTCATGATCTGTGGATGAAGACAAGAGAAGAAAAGAGCAGGCAGCACGGAATTCCCGGGATATAGCCGTACAAAAATTTAGAATAGTACTCTCTATATAGCTTGGGAAAAGAGGTGGCTGACACCGTAGAAAGCCATGGAGCGCTTGAAATCACGCCGGGCACGTACATGCAGGAAGTCACACCGGAAGCGGCGGAAACCCTCGCCCAGCACGCCTCCTATGACGCGGGCGGCCGGACCCTCGCGGAAATCAAGGCCGACAGAAAACGCATGCAGGACATGCGGGACATTATCAGCGAGACAAGGGAAGAACGGGAAGCGAAAGCGGTAAAAGACCTGCTGGACCGGGAATTTCCCCAGGACGGAGAGAAACGTGCCGTCATGGAAGAAGTCCTCTCCGATGATATTCACAACGTGAAAGGCTCTCTGAATCGCGCCATCCAGACGACAAAAAACAGCTGGCGGCGCTCATCGGGGCGGATGAAAAGATCCAGTACCTCCAGGAAAAGCAGAAAAACGGCAGCCAGGACGTAGGACTCATTACCTACGTAGGAGACAGCGGCCAGTATGAGTCGAGACGTGTCTCCGGGAATGAAGGCTGGTACAGCGAATTCTACAAGAACAACAAAAAAGCGCCCACCCAAAGGGACGCCTACGAAATCGCCTACCGGGAGACGATGGAAGAAATCAGCCACTCCGATGATCCGGAAGCAGCGGAAGCGGGAAAGGAAATCGAAGCGCTCCATGCCAAATTGGAAACTCTCGAAGAACTGACGGACTACGTAGACAAGCTCGACCAGGACGACCTCATTACGAAATCCCAGATGAGCGAAGACGCGTACAAGACCATCTACAAACCGGCAGTACAGGCCCTCTCCCAGGGGAGTCCAAACGTAGCGAAAGCAGCCAAAGACTCGGCCCTCCTCTACGCGAAAATGGCAGACGCCCTCCACGAAGCCTACCAGATTCCCTATGAAGACATCGCAAAAATCCAGATCGGCGGAAGACCGGGCAGCGGGTACAATATGCCGGCGCATGATATGAAGGACGATGGATTGACCAATGTATCTCAATTTGTAGATGAAGTGAATCGTCGTATGAAAGCTGGGGAAGACTTTAGGGCACCTCTAAAAACTCGGATAAATTCCACCAATTTACCAAAATTAGAATTTT
>CAUBUJ010000077.1 GCA_958439155.1 uncultured Veillonellaceae bacterium | reverse complement strand
ATGCTGTGCCCCTCCATGTCTTATGACCGCTGCCGCTTTCTTTTTGGGAATGCGGCACAATACCAGCGTTCCTTTCCCTTTCCTGCTGATAATTTTGAGGCCGCCTGTACGCCCATACATGAAGCGGAGCCTTTGATGTACATTGATGAGCCCGATCGACTTCCGCCGGATTCCAGGGTCGAGCAAATTCCGCGCCTTCTCTTCTTCCATGCCGCAGCCGTCATCACAGACATACAAAATATATTCTTTCTCTTTCTCAATGGCAGCCACCCGGATATGCCCGCCTTCCTTTCTGGGGAGAATCCCATGAAGAATGGCGTTTTCTACCAAGGGCTGCATAATGAGAGCTGGAACGATAATCATTTGTCTCGGCAAGGCGTATCGGATAGAAAGCCTGTCTCCAAAACGGGCCTTCTCAAGGTTAACGTAAGCCTTCACATGGTGGATTTCCTGTTCCAGAGGAATCATCGTATTGGGTTCCACCAGGTTCTGCCGGTAGTAGTCCGCCAGGTACATCACGAGCCTCCGCGCCTGCAGGGGCGCTTTCCGGCAGTAATGGGCAATCGTATTGAGCGCATTAAAAAGAAAATGAGGATTGATCTGCGCCTGGAGCATTTTGATTTCCGCTTCGTGAAAGAGCAGCTCTTTCCTCTTCAGTTTGTGAAATTCCGCGACAGTTTCCATCACGCCTATGATGCCCTGGCCAATCTCTTTTTCATAAGCGCTGAAGGAAAGGGAGTCATCTTTCCGGAGCAGAAGAACAGACTCTGCGTTATCCCTGTTCCGTATGGGAAAGGTCAATACATTGAGGGGAAGTTCTTCTTTTCGCAATCCGGCAAAATGAAAAATCTCTTTTCTCACTTCCTGCCTGTCCAGCCAGCGCTTTAGGGTGAGCGCCTGCATCTGCCCGCCTGTGAGTACCGCTGCCCAGGACAGATTTGGCAGGGAATTCATCACAATGAGCGTCATATTTTGGAAACTTCTGTATGACACCTCTGATTTCATCGCCTGCATCATGAGACTGACGGAATGAAAACTGTTCTGCGCCGCGTGAGCCACCGCTTTTTCGTGATCCTCCACAAAAGTATGGAGCATTCCCATAAAAAACGTCACTCCTGCCGCATTACAGAGAAACATGGAAGGTATCATAAGGCGGATCAGATAGAGCACACGGTCATTGATCCCCAATATAAGAAAGAAGACCAGCATATGGAGAATCTCCAGAAGCACTCCTGTGAGAAACGCGCAAAACAGGAAATTTTTCTGTCTCCGCACATAACTGGAGAGAAACCCGGCGCCGATGCCTTGAAGAACCGCGGCAGCCGCGCTGGCCGGTGTGGTAAAGGTATCCAAGAAAAACAAACGGTGAAGTCCCGTAATGAGCCCCACCGCCGTCCCTACAAACGGCCCGCCTGCAAGCCCTCCTGTAATGACGCCTGCCGCCCGTGTATTGATCACTGCGTCTCCAATGGGAATGCCGAAAACGGTACCAAAAATCCCAATTCCGGAAAAAAGAAGGATCAGTACAATTCTGCTGTGCAGTGATTTCCTGTCTTCCGTCATAGCCAGACGGAAGCTGTGGAAACGGCATAGAATGAAAACAGCCCCCATAAAAAGGGATACGGACAGCCACAGTTGATGCAGTTCGATAACGATGGGATTCATCATGCCTCCTTTACAGTCGGAATACGCCGCGTGGGACGAAAAGTGGTTGTAAGGGAAAGAAAAGCTGCGGCCCTGCCCGCAGCTTTATAAAAATAAACTTATCAAAGGGAAGATGATATTTTCTTGTAAAGTATTGTTATTATATAAAACAAAGGTCAAAAAATCAATATGTCAGAGGCGAATGGTCAGAGAACCTTTTCTGCATACAATGCGTCGATCTGGGCGTCGTCATAGCCGAGAGTTTCTTTCAAAATCTCCCGGGTGTGCTGGCCAAGGAGCGGCGCAGGCGCGCATACTTCGCCAGGCGTATCGGACAATTTGATCGGCACCCCTGCCATTTCGATATCGCCTGCCACCGGATGATGGGTGGTGACAATCATATCGCGAGCAATAACGGCCGGATCTTTCATGACACGGGCTACATCATTGATGGGGCCTACGGGAATGCCCGCACCTTTGATCAGATGGAGCCATTCATCCATGGTCTTTGTCTGGAAGGTCTTATTCAGTTCCACTGTGAGAGTATCCACATTCTCCGTGCGGAGCGGATTGGTCTTGTACCGCTCGTCCGCAAAGAGATCGGGCCGATCAATCACTTCGCAGAATTTCTTCCACAGATTGTCATTGCCTACGGCGACAATCACATAGCCGTCGCTGGTCTTAAGCGACTGAAAAGGCGTGATCGAAGCGTGACGGTTTCCGATCGGTTTGGGCGATACGCCTGCATTGGCATAACGGGAAATGGCATTTTCCAGGATCGCCACCTGGCAGTCCAGCATGGACACATCCACGAGCTGCCCTTTACCAGTCTTATCCCGGTTGTAGAGAGCGATCATAACGCCGATGGCGGAGAAGAGGCCTGCGGTGATATCGCCGATGGAGGCGCCTACCTTCGTCGGTTCGCCGCCGGCCTGGCCAGTGATGGACATGATGCCGCCCATGCCCTGGACGATCACATCGTACGCCGGATCATGCTTGTACGGACCGGTCATGCCGAAGCCTGTGCAGGCGGAGTAGACCAGGCGGGGATTGATTTTCTTCAGCACATCGTAGCCGAGTCCCAGCTTTTCCATAGTGCCGCCGCGGAAATTTTCCAGAAGGACGTCTGCTTTTTTCACCAGTTCCTTCAGTACTGCCTTGCCTTCGTCACTCTTCAGATTGAGTGTCATGGACCGCTTGCCCCGGTTGAGACTCATGTAGTAAGCGCTCTCCCCGTGAACGAAGGGACCGAACGCGCGGGAGTCATCCCCCTTGCCGGGGAATTCGATTTTGATCACATTGGCTCCCATATCGGCGAGAATCATACCGGTGTAAGGACCGGCGAGCACACGGGTCATATCAAGAACAACGAGACCTTCCAATGGTTTATGTGACATAACAATTTTCCTTTCTGCCGAATCCGGTTAGAAACCGAGAAGACCGAAAATGACATAGCACATGATTCCGGAAACTACAGACATGGCCAGACCCCAGAAGAGGAGGTTTCTGAAAAGAGCCCCTTTATCACTGGTATAGGCATTGGCAATGCAGAGCGCGCCCAGGGTGGAGAGAGGAGATGTATCCACCAGGTGGGAGCCGACATCGATGGCCGAAATCAGGGAAATCGCGCTTTCTACGCTTGTTGCGCCTACCGCTTCCAGAAGACCTGGTACCATGTTGAGGAACATAGGCATAACCACGCCGGACGAGGAAGAGTAAGCGGAGATAAGCCCGGAAATAAAGGCACATACACCTGTTACGGTGGTTTCATTGGAAATCGTAGCGATCATGTCTACCAGAGCATTCAGACCGCCGGCCTTATCCATCACGTTGATCAAGACGGACATGCCGCAGACCATGACGATGACGCCCCACGGCATGGCTTTCACCGATGCTTTGTCATCAGCGATATCCAGAAGAATATAGGAAGTCCCGATCACAAAGGCTACAGCACCTACATCAAGTTTGAAGAAAATAACGCCGATAACAAGAATAGCCACGGTAGCGAGAGTATACATCTGCTTCCACGTAAGAGGCTCCGGCTTGGGCGCGATCGCATTGATATCAAAATCCTTGGACTTGCGGGCCCGCACCATCCATGCAGCGCCGCCGCAGACCAGGAACCCGCCAATATTGACGATGCCCTGGACAATTTCTGAATTCCAATGTACTTTCCATGCGATGCTGTCCAGCATTTCCGCCGGAATTCCAATGGTCGGCGCGATCTGGGCGATAATGCCGTTGGAAATCAGCCCAGCCGGCGCGAAGGGAGAAAACGCGGCGCCATTTGCCGCACCTACTACGAGGAGTGTCATGCAGAAGGGAGAAAGTTCAATACGGGCCGCGATGGCCATGGCAACAGGGGCGAGCAATGCGGTGGTCGCAATATTTCCCGGACCGATCGTGGTAATGATGGTGACCAGGAAGAAAATGATTAACGGAATGAGTGCTACATTTCCTTTGGCCAGACGTACGCACATGGCGCTGAATTTTTCCATGGTTCCATTGACCTGGGCCGCGGAAAACATGAACGTGACGCCCACGAGAATCATGAAGAGATTGAGCGGCCAGCCTTTGTAAACAGCGCTGATTTTCATGCCAGCAAATGCCATTCCTACGATGAGCCCTGCGGCGATGCCCATGATCCCTACGTTGACGTCACGGAAACAGGAAAAGAGCACAATCGCCAGGAGTGCCAGCATAGATACCAGCGCAGGCGTTGAGATATCCATTTGGAATCCACCTTTCTTTAAACCGCAGAGAAGTTTGCGCATTCTCTGCCAAAGAGGAAGCGGCGCTTCAGGAGCGTCCCCTGGGATGACGTATGTAAAGCGCCTGACGGATCCGCATGCCGCTTTCTTTGCCATTTGCAGGATGGCATGACGGCATGATCATGATGTCCTCATCATAGCTGATGAACGAAGTCTCTTGGGAAAAATGAAAACATCTTGCTGAAATTGCCAAATAACCTGCAGAAAACAAGAAGTCACAGAAGCAGGACATTGCAAAAAAAAGCCGGCACAAGGCCGGCACAAAAAAATAAAAATCATTAAAGATCTGAATCATTTCCCCATTTCAAATGAGATGAAGTCGTTTTTTAAACTCCGGCATAAAATGCCTGGATACAGGAATCTGCTCATCCTTGTAGTGGTCTACAATCAGCAGAAAAGTGTCATTGAACCAAAGTACCATTTCTTTGATTTTATTTAAATTCACAATATAACTTTTGTGTGTGCGGCAGAAAGATTCCTGCCCAAGAAGTTTCTCTGCCTCTTTCAAGGAAATTTTAGATGACAATATTCCCTTATTCGTGTAAAAGAGCGTATTGTTCCCTTTCTCTGTCTTGACAAAAATCACATCAGACGACGGATCCAGAATCAATATTTTATCTTTCACATAGATAGCCAGTTTTTTAGCAGGCAAAAGAGAAATACTTCCTCCGCTGCGTTCTTCTTCATAGCGGAGCGCTGACCGGGCGCGCTGAATTGTCCGGTCAATCCGTTCCTCATCATAAGGCTTCATGACGTAATCAAACGCTTCCATTTCAAAGGCCTGCACCGCAAACTGACTGAATCCGGTAGCAAAAACGATCTTGATGGATTCATTGATTCTGCGGATCGCTTCCGCCGTTTCGAGGCCTCCCATTTCAGGAGTCTCGATGTCCAGAAAGACCAGATCCGGTTCTGCCCCTTTCTGCAGCCGATCAAGCACTTCCAGCCCATTTCTGCATTCGCCGATAATTTCTACAAGATGACTTTCTTCCAGAATATACCGCAGATCTTCCAGCGCAGGAGCTTCATCATCCATAATCAGAACGCGAAGTTTTCTCACTAGAATCTCCTTTCCCTATAAAAAGCTGTCTTGTCCCTTTCTTCCAAAAGCACAGGAAAACCGCTTCCCCATCTGGAGAAACGGATTTTCTGCATGGAAAAGGAATTTCAAACCGCACTCACGGAAACACTTTGACATCCCGGTCTTTTATTTTGCTGGGAATGCTTTTACCAGGAGTTTTGTCAAAAAGAAGAAAATACCAATAACGATAAACATAAGCGGCAGACAGATCACCATCTGCAGGAGAGCTGCTTCTATTGGATTCATTACAAAGCCTCCTTATCAGGACAAGAGCGGAATCATGCAGAGCACGAGGCCGCCGGCAACAACGGAAGCGATCTGACCGGCTACATTGACGCCGATCGCGTCCTGCACGATGAAGTTCGTCGGATCTTCTTTGAGAGCCATCTTGGCAATCACGCGGCCGGACATGGGGAACGCGGAAATGCCGCAGGCGCCGATCATCGGATTGATCTTCTTCGGCAGGAACAAATTCAGCAGTTTCGCGAAAAGTACACCGCCGGCCGTATCAAAGACGAAGGCTACCGCGCCGAGGCAGAGGATCTTGAACACATCGAAAGTCAGGAAGTTTTCTGCAGTCATGGTAGAACCGACGACCAGCCCAAGGAAAAGAGTAACCAGGTTGGACAGATTGTCCTTGGCGCAGTTCGCCAGGGAATCACAGCAGCCGGATACTTTCAGCAGATTGCCGAACATGAGAGCACCGATCAGCGGCACAGAAATAGGAGCAATAATGCCTGCGACGAGGACAATCATCAACGGGAACAGGAAGAGCGCCCGGTCAGAAATAGGAGTCTCCCCAGTGAAGGGCATATGAATGCGCCGTTCATTTTTCGTGGTAAGAAGCCGGATGATCGGAGGCTGGATAACCGGTACAAGAGACATGTAGCAGTACGCCGCGACCGACAAAGGTCCGAGCATTTCTTCCGCATAACGGGACGCGACGAAAATAGTGGTCGGGCCGTCAGCCGCGCCGATGATGCCGATCGCAGCGGCCTGGTTGAAGGGGAACCCCGCAAGCGCCGCAAGAAAGGCGGTCATGAAAATACCGAACTGGGCCGCCGCCGCGAAGAACATCACGAAAGGCTTTCTCATAAGCGGGCTGAATTCGCACATCGCGCCGATGGCGATGAAGATCATCACAGGAAACAGTTCATTAGCAATGCCCGCTTTGTAGAGCACATACAAGAAGCCTTCGCTGCCCGGCGTCTGGAGCACCGCATAGTGTCCCGGAATATTGGCGAGAATCGCCCCGAGCCCCATGGGGAAGAGCAGCATTGGTTCATAATCGTAGCGAACCGCCAGAAACATGAGAATGCCGCCGACAAGGAACATGGCCCACACACCGGGATCCGCCATGCCGAAAATGCCGGCAAACAGTTCGTCAAACAATGCGGCATTCTCCGCATAAAGTTGTGACATTTCTAAATTCCTCCTTTTGCAGCAACATCAGGTCAATCAGGGATATATTGTCCTCCTTTCCCGCCTTTATCCGCTGTATCAGCAGCCCCTGTGCCCGCCGATCAAGGCATGTTTATAAAAATCTTACCCGATTTTTTTATCCATTCCTACGAAACCGCATTATGTTGCTGAAAGTCGCTCCTGACCTGCGGGAAACCACCCGCAAAAATCCAGGTGCTTCCTGGCGAGGAATAAAAAAAGTCTCTGTATCGGTAAGGAAAGCTCACAAATACAGAGAGTATGGAAAAGAAAGAAAACTTACTGAATGTCCCGCCACGCGGTGAAGCAGGTGAATCCGCTCCAGAGGAGGGCAAATCCTACGGCGTAGATAAAGACCTTCGCCGCGAAGAGTGGCATGAAAGTCATGGCGATACCGAGGATAACCTGCCCTGCGGCAGCTGCCAGGTACATCGCCGGATGGGAGACTGTCGCTTTGGCCCGCTTGTAATAGACGAAGAGAAGAATCCCCCTGGCGAGAATGTAGCCGGCCATCATGAAAGGCAGAAGCGCCGCCAGCAGCACATAGGCGCCGCTTGCGATAAGCCACAGACCGAAAAGGGTATCCACCACGGCGATCACCATCTGCCACCGGGACCGCTTTTCCCCTGCCGTCCCCATAAAGCGGAGCACCTGGGAAATGCCCCCAAGGAGGAGAAGAAAACCGATATAAAGGCCCAGTGCTTCCAGCGCCGCGTCAGGATGCATGAAAGAATACACCCCGGCAACGCCGAAGAACACACTGG
>CAUBUJ010000076.1 GCA_958439155.1 uncultured Veillonellaceae bacterium | reverse complement strand
AGCAGTAAACATGGGCAGTCAAATATTTCACCGAGAAAAACTTGACACATACCTCACTGCATGCAGGATATAGACAATCTGCATAATAAGTGCGATAATGTGTAAGTATGCAAATGCGGCAGGGGTTTCCCCGGGCCAATGAATCATGAAGAGGTGTAGTATATGGAAACAATGACAGGCATGCGCAGATCCTGCGGATGTGGCACCGTCACAGAAAATGATAATGGAAAAGAACTGACTCTCGCCGGCTGGGTGCAGAGACGCCGTGATCATGGGGGACTGATTTTTATTGATCTCCGTGACCGTTCCGGCATTGTGCAGCTGGTGCTTTCCCCGCAGTACGGGCTGGAAGCCTTCCACAAAGCGGAAGCTGTCAGAAATGAATATGTTCTTGCTGTCAGAGGCAAGGTGAGAGACAGAAGCGCAGATACGATCAATCCAAAGATGCCGACCGGCAAGGTGGAAGTGGTCGTTTCCGAGCTGCGGATTCTTAATAAAGCAAAGACTCCTCCCTTCTATGTGGAAGACGGCATTGATGTGGATGAAAACGTCCGTCTCCGGTACCGCTACATTGATCTGCGCCGTCCGGAAATGCAGAAGCATCTCATTCTCCGCCACAAGATTACCCACTGCATGCGGTCGTTCCTCGATGACAACGGATTCCTGGAAATCGAGACGCCTATGCTGACGAAGAGCACGCCGGAAGGCGCCCGGGACTACCTGGTGCCGAGCCGCGTGAATCCGGGCAAGTTCTACGCGCTGCCCCAGTCTCCGCAGCTTTTCAAGCAGCTCCTCATGGTATCCGGTTTTGAACGGTACTTCCAGGTGGCGCGGTGCTTCCGCGATGAAGATCTCCGGGCAGACCGCCAGCCGGAATTTACCCAGCTTGATATGGAACTGTCTTTTGAAGACCAGGATTTCATCCTTGACCTGATGGAACATATGATGCAGAAGGTCTTCAAGTCCGTTCTCAATATCGACATTCCGATTCCTTTCAAGCGGATCAAGTGGGATGACGCTATGAATCTGTACGGTTCTGACAAGCCGGATCTCCGCTTTGATATGCATTTCTACAACATTTCCGACCTGCTCCGGGACTGCGATTTCCGTGTATTCCGGAATGTTCTTGATAACGGCGGCGTGGTGAAGGCGATCAACGTGAAGGGCGACGCAGACATTCCCCGGCGCGAGCTGGACGGCCTGGTGGATTACTGCGGCCATTACGGCGCCAAAGGCATGGCATGGATCGGCTTCCTCAAAGACGGCGGCCTGAAGTGCCAGATCACCAAGTTCCTCGGAGAAGATAAGATCCGCGAAATCGGCAAGGCCTGCGAAGCGGAAGAGGGAGACCTCATCCTCATCATCGCGGACAAGCCGAAAGTGGTGGCTCAGGCGCTGGGCGAACTCCGTCTCGAAATGGGACGCCGCATGAACCTGATCGATCCCAACGAATTCTGCTTCCGCTGGGTCACCGATTTCCCCATGTTCGAATACAGCGAGGAAGAAAAGCGCTATGTAGCGGAACATCATCCTTTCACCGCGCCCCGCGATGAAGATGTGCAGTACCTTCTGACCAATCCGGAAAAGGTCTATGCCAAGGCCTATGATATGGTGCTGAACGGCGTGGAAGCCGGCGGCGGCAGCCTCCGTATTTACCAGGAAGATCTCCAGGAAAAGGTGTTCAAGGCGATCGGCATTTCTCCGGAAGAAGCGCAGGAAAAATTCGGCTTCCTCCTGGATGCTTTCAAGTACGGCGCGCCGCCCCATGCGGGGATTGCCATCGGCCTTGACCGTCTGGTGATGCTCATGCTCCACTGCTCGACCATTCGTGACGTGATCGCCTTCCCGAAGACGCAGAGCGCCATTGATCAGATGACCCAGGCACCGAATGTGGTCACCGAAAAGCAGCTGAAAGAACTGCATATCAAGCTGGATATCAAAAAAGAAAAGGATCTGCTCGTCTGATCTGTATATAAAAGAAAGGGAGCCCCTCGATGGAGGTTCTCTTTTCTTTTTACAAAAAAGGAATGGATTTTTCTCCAGCCTGAATCTATGTATACAAACGTCTGTTTTTATGAGAGAAAAATACTCAAAAGAAAGGATGTTCTATGAGAAACGCAATGTTCGACGAAAATGCGCTGTACGAACGGTTCAAGACATATGCGGAAGTGGAGACCACATCGGACGGAAAATCTCCTTCCACACCGAGCGCTCCCTGTGAATGGAATCTGGCGCGGCTCTTGGAAAAGGAATTGAAAGATATCGGCCTTGACGACGTGGAAGTGACAGAGTACGGGTATGTGGCGGCGACGCTTCCTGCAAACGGGGTGGACGCGCCGGTGATCGGCCTCATTTCCCATATGGATACCAGCCCGGAAGCGTCCGGAAAGGGAGTCAAACCGGAGCGGCACCGCGGCTATGATGGGGGAGACCTGGTCCTTGGGAGCGGGGCCGTACTTTCTCCCGCGCTCTTTCCTGAGCTTTCCCGGTACAAAGGACAGGATATCATCACCTCTGATGGGACGACCCTCCTCGGCGCAGACGACAAGGCAGGAATCTGCGCTATCGTCTCTGCCTGCGAGTACCTCCTGTCCCACAAAGAGATTCTTCACGGGAAAGTACGGATCGCTTTTACGCCGGATGAGGAAATCGGCCGGGGCACTTCCCATTTCCCGCTCCCATCGTTCGGCGCTTCCTATGCGTACACAGTGGACGGCGGGCCCATTGGCGAGCTCAGCTATGAAACGTTCAACGCAGCCAGCGCGCGGGTGGTTTTCCACGGCATATCGGTCCATCCGGGAGACGCGAAGCATAAGATGAGAAATGCCGTGACCATGGCGGCAGAGTGGCAGATGAACTTCCCTGCGGGAGAGCGCCCGGAATATACCGAAGGGTATGAGGGATTCTACCATACCCTTTCCGTTTCAGGCGGCACGAGCCGGGTGGAAATGGAGATGATTCTCCGGGATCATGACAAGGGAATTCTGGAGAAGCGGAAAGAATTTCTAAGAGCGCTCCAGACGATGATGAATACAAAGTATGGGGACGGGGCGGTGGAACTCCAGATCGCCGACTCGTACTGCAATATGAAGGAGTACATCCTGCCGGTATTTTCCATTGTGGAAAAGGCGGAAGCCGCCATGAAGGAAGCGGGCATCGCGCCGGTGATCACCGCGGTCCGCGGCGGGACGGACGGCTCTATGCTTTCCGCCATGGGACTGCCCTGCCCGAACCTCTTCGCCGGCGGCCACAATTTCCATGGATGCTATGAGTACCTGCCTCTGCCGTCTCTGGTGAAATGCGCGGAAATGCTGGTCTATCTCATGAAGGACGCAGGGAAATAAGATGATCCTTCTCATGTCACCGGCGAAAACCATGAAGGAAGGGGCGGAAGGTCCGGTCTCGGTCCCTGTCTTTGAGAAGGATGCGGAGCTTCTCGCCGGCGCGCTTTCCGCCATGTCCTTTGAAGAGGCGAAAGCGTTCTGGAAAACCAATGATGCCCTCACAGAGGAAAACCGGCGCCGCATGGCCCAGTGGAAGACCGCTCACAGGACGGCGGCCATTCTCTCCTACTACGGCATCCAGTACCGCCGGGCCGGCGCGGACTCTCTGGACGGTCCGGCGAGGGACTACGTGACGCGCCATGTGCGGATTCTCTCCGGCCTGTACGGCGTGCTCCGCCCTTTTGACGGGATCGCGCCGTACCGGCTCGAAATGAAAAGTCCCTGCCCGGGAGGGGGAGCAAAAAATCTCTATTCTTTCTGGGGAAGAAGGATCTATGACCAGCTCCGCCGGGAAAGTCAGGTTTTCCTGAATCTCGCGTCCAGTGAATACAGCCGGGCGGTTCTTCCCTTCGCGTCCCAGAATGACCGGTTCATTTCCGTGGATTTTCTCACAAGGAAAAACGGCGCGCTCCGCCAGCAGAGCACCTACGCCAAGATGGGCCGGGGAGAAATGGTGCGTTTCCTCGCGGAAGAAGGAGCGGAAACTGCGGAAGAGGCGAAGCGTTTTTCCTCTCTCGGCTTTTCCTTCGCACCGGAGGTTTCCCGTGAAGACCGCTTTGTGTTTATCCGGGAAGGATAGGGAGCCGTCATTTTCCGCGGGTCTTCCGCAGGGCAGGGAGGAAATATTTTCAGGAACGAATGTTATGAAAATGTCAATATTGTAAAATCATGGGGTTTCTGCTACACTGTAGGCAATAGAAAACATAGTACATGTTTTCCAGCCCTGCTGTGCACGTGGCGCTTCCATATTTTGAACCAACACTTTCACATAGGGAGTTCAAGCTGGAGGGTGATGGCCAGGCCTTAGCAATAAGGATCGTTGGACCTCTTCACGAGGACACCCACCTGCAGCAATGCAGACTCAAAATAAAGCAATAACGACATGGTGGGGAATACAAGAACAGCCGCAATGGGAAACCGGTGCGGCTTTTTTGATGCGCTTTCCCGGTCCGCGCGGAGGAGTGGGCGCTCTGTCAATGGGAGGCGGTCCATAAAAAATATTGCACCGCCTTATAAAAGTTTACTATGAGTAATACCTATCATTTTATGCGCGCTGGTACTTTCAAACTTTACCTGGTTATTATATAATATTAATGAAGACCAGACACTTCCGTTTGGTCAGGAAAGGAGGAGTTATTATGGAATTAACGATTAGAGGCAAAAATCTTGAAATGACCGACGCGCTCCACAGCTATGTGGAAAAGCATACCGGGAAGATTCAGAGATATTTCGACAAACCGATCAAGATGAATGTGCTTCTCCGCATTTCGAACATGACTAAAATCTGCGAGGTTACGGTCTATGTGGACCGGGTCATTCTCCGCGGCGTAGAGAAGTCTGATGATATGTATAAATCGATTGATCTGGTGTTCGATAAGATTGAGCGGCAGATTCACAAATATAAGACACGTCTTGCAAAACGGTTCAAAGAAAAGAAAGTATTTACGCCGCAGTTCGCGGAGGAAAAGGAAAGCGCTCCCGCTTCGGAGAGCGAATTCGAGATCGTCCGCACGAAACATTTCACGATTTCGCCGATGTCTCCGGAAGAAGCGGTGCTCCAGATGAAGCTTTTGGGCCACAATTTCTATATGTTCCTCAACTCCCAGACGGATAGCGCCGCGCTGGTCTATCTCCGGGAAGATGGAAAGTATGGCCTCATTGAAGCGGACAAATAACGGAATATTGACAGAATATTGACGGAAAATGAGTCTGAAGGACGGCAGAAATGCCGTCCTTTTCCATTGTTTCTTTGACTATGACCGCATAGTTTGCTAAAATAATGAAGATATATTCTATGAATGAAACCATCCGATAATGGCAGGAAAGGGCGGGATTTCCCCTTTCTTCCAGCATCAATACAAAGAAAACATGAGGAGTAAGGGCATGCTGAAAATTCTTGACCGTTTATTCAACGGGTCCAATGAAAAAGAAGTTAAAAAACTTAGAAAAATTGTAGAGCAGAAAATTAATCCGCTCGAACCGGCGATGATGAAGCTTTCCGATTCCTCTCTCGCGGCGAAAACCCTTGAATTCAAGGAACGCCTCGCCAAGGGAGAGACTCTCGATGATCTGCTTCCGGAAGCGTTCGCCGTGGTGCGGGAAGCGTCCCGCCGCGTGCTGGGCATGCGCCATTTCGATGTGCAGCTCATCGGCGGCATTGTGCTCCATCAGGGGAAAATCGCGGAAATGAGCACCGGCGAAGGGAAAACCCTCGTGGCGACCGCTCCGACCTACCTGAACGCCCTCGAAGGGAAAGGCGTCCATGTCATTACCGTCAATGACTACCTGGCCAAGCGCGACAGCGAATGGATGGGGCAGGTTTACAAATTTCTCGGCCTCTCTGTAGGCCTCATTGTGCATGACATGGATTTCCGCCAGAGAAAGCTCGCCTATAATTCGGACATTACCTACGGGACGAACAACGAATTCGGCTTTGACTATCTCCGGGACAACATGGTGGTTTCTCTCGACCAGATGGTGCAGCGTCCCCTTCATTACTGCCTCATCGATGAAGTAGACAGCATTTTGATCGATGAAGCGCGGACGCCGCTCATCATTTCCGGCCCGGGCCAGAAATCGACAGACGATTACTATACGCTCGCCAAGTATGTGCCGCGCCTCAAGAAAGACGAGGACTATACCGTCGATGAGAAGCAGAAAACCGTGGCTCCCACCGAAGCGGGCGTGGCGAAGATGGAAAAATGGCTGGGCGTGAAGAATCTCTATGATTCGGAAAATCTCGAGCTGAACCATCTCTTTGTGGAAGCGCTCCGGGCGCAGGTCATGATGATCCGCGACAGAGATTACGTGGTGAAAGACGGGAAAGTGGTCATCGTCGATGAATTCACAGGCCGTCTCATGTATGGCCGCCGCTATTCCGACGGTCTCCACCAGGCGATTGAAGCGAAGGAAGGACTTACGGTAGAACGGGAAAGCCAGACGCTCGCCACGATTACCTTCCAGAATTACTTCCGCATGTATGACAAGCTCGCAGGCATGACCGGCACGGCGAAGACGGAAGAGCAGGAATTCATCAAGATTTACGGTCTCGAAGTGGTCCAGATCCCGACGAACAAGCCGATTCTCCGGAAAGACCTGCCTGACGCGATTTATAAAACGAAGCGAGGCAAGTACAGAGCAGTCGTGCGGGAAGTGATCCGCCGCCACAAGACAGGCCAGCCGATCCTGATCGGCACCACTTCCATCGAGCAGTCGGAAGAGCTCTCCCATATGCTGAAAGAAGCGGGCATTGTGCACAATGTGCTGAACGCGAAGTATCATGAAATGGAAGCGCACATTGTCGCCCAGGCAGGGCAGAAGGGGCAGGTCACCATCGCCACCAACATGGCCGGCCGCGGCACAGATATCGTTCTCGGCGACGGCGTGGCCGAACTGGGAGGCCTTGCCATCATCGGCACAGAGCGCCACGAAAGCCGGCGCATTGACAACCAGCTCCGGGGCCGCGCCGGCCGCCAGGGCGATCCCGGCAGCAGCCAGTTCTTCCTCTCCCTCGAAGATGACCTGATGCGCATCTTCGGCGGGGACAACATCAAGAAGTTCATGGAAAAAATGGGGCTCGATGAAGATGAAGAGATCCGGAGCACCATGGTATCCAACGCCATCCGGAAAGCGCAGAAGCGGGTGGAAACACGCAACTTCGATATCCGCAAGTACGTCCTTGAATACGATGACGTGATGAACCAGCAGCGGAAAGTCCTTTACGAAGAACGGCGGAAGATCCTCGAAGGGGAAAATATGAAGAGCCAGGTCATGCACATGGTGGACCAGCTCATCGAAGAAGGCATGAACACCTATGCCAACGCGAAACTCTATCCGGAAGAATGGGATTTCAAAGGCCTTCTCAAGTACTGCGAGAAATACTTCCTCGCTCCCGGCGAAGTAAAGCTGGAAGAAGTGGAAGACATGTCCCGGGAAGAAGTGGAAGAAAAACTCAAGAAGATCGCCCATGATACGTACGATTCGAGAGAAGCTTCCATCGGTTCTCCCATGATGCGGGAACTGGAAAAAGCGATCATGCTGAAAGTGGTCGACGCGAAGTGGATGGAACACCTGGATGACATGGACATGCTCAAGGAAGGGATCGGCCTCCGTTCCTACGGGCAGAGAAACCCCATC
Source organism: uncultured Veillonellaceae bacterium (assembly GCA_958439155.1). Taxonomy (GTDB): domain Bacteria; phylum Bacillota; class Negativicutes; order Veillonellales; family Dialisteraceae; genus UBA1822. The sequence continues at coordinate 203 of CAUBUJ010000076.1, read as the reverse complement.
GTGGAATACAAGGTAGAAGCTTTCGACATGTATGAAGAAATGCAGCATGCCATGATGGAAACGATCATTCTCTACCTCTACCACATCCAGATCCGTTTCACCTCCGACCCGGAAGCGCCGGCCCAGGAAGCGCCGAAGAAGGTGGAGGCGCCGAAGCAGGAAGACCCGCTGAAGAACGCCACTGCCCATTATGTGGATGAAAA
>CAUBUJ010000075.1 GCA_958439155.1 uncultured Veillonellaceae bacterium | reverse complement strand
TTCAGACTGCCTGCACGAATGACGCACCACCTGCCTTAGACCTCAGACCGCGGGCTCCGCTGCCATGACGCACTTGCGCCATCCCGCCCGTACGCAGCCCAGCAGCTCCCGCGCCGATTTCCCCAATAAAAAATCGCCGCCCATTGTCAGGCGGCGATCTGCTATCATTCAGGAGCTAAAAGCTAAAAGCTATTTCTCAAAAGCCTGGCGGAGCTGGTCCAGCCCTTTGGCAAGGGTCGCTCTCGGGCAGGCCAGGTTCAGGCGGAAGGTACCGCTTCCTTCAGGACCGAAGATGTAACCCATGTCGACCCAGAGATGGGCGTCATAGAGGAGGCGCTGTTCCAGTTCTTTGTCCGTGAGGCCATAGGCGCGGCAGTTGAGGAGGACCAGGTAGGTTCCTTCCGGCTCGACCAGATGGATCTTGGGGAGATTGGCTTTCAGATAGTCCCGGAGGTAATTGAGATTGCCCAGAATGTACGCTTTCAGCTCATCGAGCCATTCCCGGCCTCCTTCATAGGCAGCCTGGGCGGCGACGAGGCCCATCACGTTGAGCTGGTCGTAGCCGAAGCAGTCCAGGCCGTGGTGGAAGGCGCGGCGGATCCGGGGATTGGGGATCCAGATATTGGAATTCTGCAGGCCGGCGATGTTGAAAGTCTTGCTCGGCGCGGTGCAGATGACAGCGTTCATGGCGTCTTCTTCGCCGATGGTGCCGAAGGCGGTGTGGATGTGGCCGGGATAGGTGAAGTCGCAGTGGATTTCATCGGCTACGACGATCACATGGTGTTTCCGGCAGATCCTGCTGAAGGCGGTGATTTCCTCTTTTGTCCAGACCCGGCCGGTCGGGTTCTGGGGGGAGCAGAAAAGGGCGATTTTTACATTGTTTTCGACAATTTTCTGTTCCATTTCCGCCAGGTCCCCCATGACGTACTTCCCGTCTTTCCACACGAGGGGACAGTCCACGATGCGCCGGCCATTGTTCCGGATGGACGCGGCGAAGGGATAGTATACCGGCGATTGGATGAGGACAGCGTCGCCAGGTTTTGTGAGAGCATGGATGGCTACATTGATGGCGGGCACCACGCCGGGCGTTTTGATGAGCCATTCTTCCTTCACGTCCCAGCCGAAATAGGTATGGAACCAGTGGTGGAGCGCGTCAAAGTAAGGTTTCTTCGCTTCGGAATAACCGAAAATGCCGTGGCGCACTTCTTTTTCGAGGGCGTCGGTGATGCACGGCGCCACTTTGAAATCCATATCAGCCACCCAGAAAGGGAGGACGTCCGCAGGCTTTCCTCTTTCTACAGCGAAATCGTACTTGAGGCACTGGGTGTTTCTGCGGTCAACCACGGTATCAAAATCAAACATGGGAACCCCTTCTTTCTTTGATTGAATGATGCAGGAATGGATGATGTATCCTGATTCTTTCCAGGACAGACATCCGTCTTTTTTGAAATGGACGATAGATCAGCCGTTCAATGCCTGATCAAGATCGGCCATGAGGTCTTCTGCCCCTTCGAGACCCACCGAGAGACGGAGGAGACAGTTTGTGATGCCCCGTTCATTCCGTTCCTCTTCAGTGAGGTCGCAGTGGGTCTGGGTCGCCGGGTAGGTAATGAGACTTTCCGTGCCGCCCAGACTTTCAGCGAAGCGGATGAGCTGTACCGATTTCAGTACCTTGAGCGCGGTTTCATGGGTGTCGGTGTAGAAAGAGAGCATCGCGCCGGCTCCGCGGGACTGGGCGAAATGAATGTCCGCGCCGGCAAATCCGGGCAGGCCCGGGTAGAGGACTTTTGTCACCTTCGGCTGGGTGGAGAGCCACCGGGCGAGGATGTCTGCGTTCTTCTGCTGCGCTTCCATGCGCACCGCCAGGGTCTTCGCGCCGCGGAGGACGAGCCAGCTGTCGAATGGGGCCAGGCAGGAGCCGATGGTCTTGTAGAGGAAGCGGAGCTTTTCCGCCAGGTCTTTGTGAGCCGGTACGAGGAAGCCTGCAAGGGTATCATTGTGGCCGGCGATGTACTTGGTGCCGCTGTGTACCACCAGGTCTGCCCCGAGGTCGATGGGGTTGCACAGATAGGGACTCATGAAAGTATTGTCCGCGATGAGGATGGCGCCGTGGCTGTGAGCGAGCTCGGCAGCCTTCTGGATATCGGTGATCTGCATCATCGGATTGGTCGGCGTTTCAATGTAGAGAGCCTTTACTTTCGGGTTCCACACCTTTTCCGCTTCTTCCAGGTGGGACGTATTGACGAAATGGAAATGGATGCCGTTCTTTTCGTTCACTTCCCGAAAAAGGCGGATCGAGCCGCCGTAGAGATCGTCGGAAGAAATGATTTCATCGCCGGGACGGAAGAGCTCCATCATGAGAGCGATCGCCGCCATGCCGGAAGAGAAAGCCATACAGTCCGCGCCGTGCTCAAGGCCTGCTACCGCCCGCTCGAGATAGTCCCGGGTCGGATTCTGCACCCGGGCGTAATCATAGCCTGTGCTTTCTCCAAGCTCGGGATGGCCGAATGTGGCGCTCTGGTAAATCGGTACGGAAATGGCTCCGGTCTGGTCCTTCTTGAAATCTCCGCCGTGTACGCAAATTGTTTTGATATCCATCTGTGATCCCCTTTTTGAAAATAAAAAAACCGCCTCTCCACTGAGAGACGGTTGCCCGTGTTACCACTCTTCTTCACCCTGTCGTCACCGGCAGAGCCTTATGAGGTACTGTCATACCCTGCTGCTGTAACGGGCAGACCCGGCAGATCTCATCATTCGATCTAACAGACTCAGAGGCCATCTTCTCCCCCTCCTTCTGCACCGCTTTCACCAGACGCGGCTCTCTTTGCCATCACGAGGGGGATACTCTTCTCTTCCTTGTCATTTTGAATTGTTCCCATAATAGCACCGCCGCCGCTTTTCTGTCAATGCGTGAGAGGCGGTATAGTTATAAAGAATGGCCTCGCCCTGATTTTCTCATAGGGCCGCACGCCGCAGGGGATGTACAATACAGGGAAGAAAGCAGAAATACAAAAGAAATATGGAACATTTCCAGAAAGAGAGAAAACAGCGATGATGAAATATGTAGAATGCGAAAGCCGGGGCATGACGCTCCGCGGGATGATGCACCTGCCGGAGGGGACGGGTCCTTTTCCTTTTGTAATCATTTTCCACGGCCTTTATGACGACGGGCCGGAAATCAATTACGTCCATACCGAGCTTTCCCGCCGTCTGGAGAAAGAAGGCATCGGGAGCGTCCGCTTCGACTTCGCTGGCTGCGGCAACAGCGACGGGGAGCATGAGAATATGACCATCTCCGGAGAAGCGGCAGACGCCTGCGCCATACTGGACTGGCTGAAAGAGCAGCCCTTCGCCGATCCTGACCGGATAGCCCTGCACGGCCTTTCCCTCGGCGGGTGCGTCGCCTCTATGGCAGCGGGCATGCGCCATGACGAGGTCGCCGCCCTCTCCCTGTGGTGCCCCGCGCCGGACGTGGTCACCCACATGCGGGAGAAAATGGTGTGCAATGTGCCCGTGCCGGATATCGACAAGACCTACGGCGATATTGAAGGCCTCAAATTGGGGCGGGGGTTCTATGAAGACTGCTGCTGCATCGATCCTTTTGAAATCGCCTCGGCGTTCAAGGGACCGGTGAATCTCGTCCACGGCGATGCCGATATTGTCGCTTCCTGGCACTGTTCGGAGCGGTACAAGGAAATCTTCGGAGACAAAGCGCGCCTCACCATCATCCACGGCGCGGGACATCATTTCGAGTCTGTGGCGTGGCGGGAAGCGCGGATGGTGAGCGCCATCCACTTTTTGAAAGAGACGCTCCTTGGGGAATAAGCATCCATAGGGGAGGATGGCGCAGGTGCGTCATGGCAGCGGGGCGCAAAGTTTAGAGTTTAGAGTTGAGAGGGATGGTGCGCCGCCGCAAATCAATGGGCGGCGGAAATTTTTATAGTTTTCAAACGCCGGACGGGCTGCGTACGGGCGGGATGGTGCAGGTGCGTCATGGCAGCGGGGCCCGCGGTCTGAGGTCTGGGGGCTAAGGCCGGTCGGTGCATCATTGGCGTGGAGTCTGGAGACAGGAGTCAGAAGTCTGAAGAGGAAATAGGAAGGGCTTTTTGTATCGGCTTCGCCGCGCATAATGGTTTGAAAACCAGCATATACGCAGGCTCATCCCCTCTCAGGCCTTTGGCCAGCTCCCCCCCCCGACAGGGGGAGCCCTGTGCATTGTCATATTTCTATTTTAGGTTTGTACGCATGCATAAGGAACCGGTCGATATGTGGGTCATCTCGACCGGTCGTATTTTGCGGTATGCGTGTTTCGTATTAGAAAAGTACGGGAAAGAGTGGAGAGATCTTACAAGTCCCTTTTAGGGTAGATCTTACGTAAATATCGAAAGATCCACCCTAAAGGGGACCCGCAAGGGGTTTCCACTCCTCATATCGCTGTCTGTTTCTCGCATAACTTCAAACAGCGGGAATCACGACTGGTCGAGATGACGCCCATTTCGTCTTGTACCTGCGGCGAAGCCGCCTATAAAAAGAAATTTCCTATTTCCTCTTCAGACTCCAGACTTCCGACTTCAGACTGCCCGCACCAATGACGCTCCATCGGGCCTGTCCCGTATGAGACACATTTCCCTAAAAATTCCTCTTGACACGGTTTGACGCCGGTGGTAGAGTAGGAACATCAAAGCAAACGAAGCGATGAAGGAAAGAGTAAGCGCGCTGAATACAGCATAGCGAGCCCGGATAGTGGAAGCGGGTATGGATAGGCGGCTGAAGTGCATTTCTGAGCTTGGCGGGTCGAATGTGAGTAGACCTTCCCGGGACTGCCCGATACAGCGGTATGGTTTGGAAAGTATATGCTGGAGAACCTGCAGAGGTCTATGCGGCGACGCACAGATAAAATTAGGTGAGAATCACGGAACTTCCGTCCTATAGAGGATGGAAGTTTTTTTATTTCCCTAAAAAGGGAGAACAGGAAAGGAGAAAGAGAATATGGGTAAGTACGCGGCAAAGAAAATGAATGAAGTCTGGTGGGATCTGTGCGGCTGCCTGCTGTTTCTCGGAATCTCCGGACCTGCGTACCACCGTTTCTACGATTTCCATGGGAACCGGTAAGGAGTTTGTATGAGAAGAGTTCTTTTCACAGGCGGGAAGCGATGTAGGATGGGTTCGGCCGCTCTCGCCTTGTAATGGGCGGCTGGCCCCTTTCCAGGTCTATCATAAGGAGCGCCGCAGGCCGCCTCCGCCTTGTCATTGGGCGGCGGGGGTACTCCCTGTGATCACAAATGAATGAGTTAAAAATGAAATTGAAAACAGCAACCTGCATATAGGAGGACATGTATTATGGCAAAAGTAACCGAAGCAACACGTAAATCCTGGAAATTTGAAACCCTGCAGCTCCATGCCGGCCAGGAAGATTATGATCATGCTACCGACGCCCGGGCGGTGCCGATTTACCAGACCTCGTCTTTCGTATTCCGCAACAGCCAGCACGCGGCGGACCGGTTCGCTCTGAAAGACGCAGGCAACATTTACGGCCGTCTCACCAATCCGACGGAAGATGTATTTGAACAGCGCATCGCCGCTCTGGAAGGAGGCGTGGCCGCTCTGGCTGTGGCATCCGGCGCGGCGGCTGTGGCGTACGCCATCGAAAATATCGCCCTCGCGGGAGATCATATCGTAGCGGCGAAGAATATTTACGGCGGCACCTACAATTACCTGGCCCACACCATCGTGGACTACGGCGTGAAGACCACCTTCGTGAATCCGCTCAACCTGAAAGAAGTGGAAGATGCGATCCAGCCTAATACGAAAGCGGTCTACATTGAAACTCTCGGCAATCCAAACAGCGAAGTGACCGACATTGACGGTATCGCCGCCATCGCCCACAAGCACGGCATTCCCCTCCTCATCGACAATACCTTCGGCACGCCTTACCTGATCCGCCCCATTGAACACGGCGCGGATGTGGTCATCGAATCGGCGACGAAATTCATCGGCGGCCACGGCACAGCCATCGGCGGCGTCATTGTCGACGCAGGCACCTTTGACTGGAAGGCTCATGCCGATAAATTCCCGCAGCTCACACAGCCGAATGAAAGCTACCACGGCATTTCCTTCGTCGACGCGGCGGGCCCTGCGGCGTACATCGTGCGGATTCGCGCGATTCTTCTTCGCGATACCGGCGCTACCATTTCCCCCTTCACCAGCTGGATTCTCCTCCAGGGACTGGAAACCCTGTCCTACCGGGTGGAACGGCATGTACAGAACGCGCTCGCTGTGGTGAAGTACCTCCAGACAGTGCCCCAGGTGGAAAGCATTTCCCATCCGTCCCTCTCGAAGGATCCGGAACAGCAGCGCCTCTACAAGACTTACTTCCCGCATGGCGCGGGCTCTATCTTCACCTTCCGCATCAAAGGGGGAGCGAAAGAAGCACAGGCCTTCATCGACCGGCTCCAGCTCTTCAGCCTCCTGGCGAACGTGGCTGACGCGAAGAGCCTTGTCATTCATCCGGCGACCACGACCCATTCCGAACTGAACGGGAAGGAACTGGAAGACCAGGGCATTTATGACAATACGATCCGTCTCTCTATCGGTCTGGAAAATATCGACGACATCATCGCCGATCTGAAGCAGGCTTTTGAAGGAGCCTGATCAGCGGCCCCGCAGAGGGCAGGTATAAAAAGGAAAAGCAGCGCGGAGAAAAGAGCATTTGACTCACAGGAGGTCCATGTATGGCACAGAATAAAAGAGAACTCATTGACGCGGTATTTCACAACCAGAAGGCAGACCGGGTCCCGGTGGGATTCTGGCATCATTTTCTCGGAAATCCTCATACGGACAATGCCTTCCTGCATCCAGAACTGACCGATGAAGTGGTGAAAGACCACATCGCCTTTTATGAAGCGTTCCATCCGGACTTCCTGAAAATTATGACCGACGGCTTCTTCCCCTATCCGAATCCATCCATTCTGAAAGTACTGGACGGGCCGGAAGACGTGAAGGACCTGAAGCCCCTCGGCAGGGACAGCCAGTGGTACGAGGCGCAGATTTCCTTCGCGGCGAAACTGGTGGAGCGCTACGGCCGGAAGGTCCAGGTTTTCTACAACCTCTTCACGCCGTACCGGGCCATCCAGTTCGCCCAGGAAACGTACAACCATCCCTTCGATTTCGTGGACTGGATCCGCAAAGACAAGGAAGCGGTGAAGGAAATTCTCGCGGTGCTCGCTGAAGACTACGCCGTCCTTGCCCGGGGCGTCATTGAGGAAGCCGGCGCTGACGGCATCTATTTCTCCGTGAACAATGTGGACCGGAACCGCCTCACAAGAGACGAATACGAAGAAGTGCTCGCGCCCGGCGAGATTCAGGTGCTCCAGGCGGCCAATGCAGCCAAAGATAACAACATCCTCCATATCTGCGGCAACAAAGGCTTCCGGAATTACCTCGACTGGTACAAGGATTACCCGGTGCTCGTCATCAACTGGGCGGCCCATGTGGAAGAAATTCCCCTCGAAGAAGGGAAGAAACTCTTCGGCGGCCGCGCGGTGATCGGCGGCTTCGGCCAGACGAAAGAAGACGTCCTCTACAGCGGCACAAAAGAAGAAATCGAGGCAGAAACAGACCGCCTCCTCCGGCACGCAGGCACCACCGGGATCATTCTCGGCGCGGACTGCACCATACCGCCCGATACGGATCTCTCCCATCTGGAATGGGTCCGCCAGGCCGCGGCTGCTTTTGGAAAATAAAGGGCATTCCCCTACTATAGACAAAAAACGGAACTTTCTGACAGCTTTTCAAAAGGGGTTCCATTTTTTGTACCCTTTTTCAGGGAAAATTTTAAAAAATAAAAACTATAGATGCTGTATGGCTT
>CAUBUJ010000074.1 GCA_958439155.1 uncultured Veillonellaceae bacterium | reverse complement strand
TATATGCGATAAACGGGGATGATCAGAGCAGGATCATCGAGCCCGACATGAGCAGGAGACCGTAGGTGAGGCGGTTGAACATTTTCTGATTGATCATATCGTGGATTTTATTGCCCAGATAGACCGCGCCGAAGAGCGGGAAAATGCCGAGCACTACGAGCTGGAAGAATTGTCCCGTGTAGAGGCCTTTTTCAAAGTCGGTGAACATGAGCACCAGGTTCAGCACGCTCCATACGGCGGCGACGTTGGCGCGGAAGGTATTCTTGTCGCGGAAGGTGGCGACCAGGTAAATCACGAGGAGGGCGCCGCCGGAGGCGAACATGCCGTGGACGATGCCTGCGCCGAGGAGGACCGGGATGGCGATCCAGTTGGGCAGGTTCTTGTCAGAGGGTTTCATGAGGAGGTTCTTCAGCGCCGCCGCGATGATGATGGCGCCGTACACAGGGACCATGATGGCCGCGTCTACTTTGGCGTATACATAAAGGCCGATGGCCATGCCGGCGAGCATCAAGGTGATGATCCGGAGAATTTCTTTCTTATTGATGTACTGCCAGTTTTTCCACATGATCCATACGGAGACGAGCCAGGCGATGGCGTTCACCACAGCTTTGGCCATGTCCGGTCCGAAGAGAATCATGCTCGGCGGAATGGAGAGCATCACGCCGGCAAATCCGGTGAGGGACTGGACAATATTGGAAATGAAGATGGCCGCTGCGAAGAGGGCCAGTTTGATCGCTTCAGGAAAAAATACCGATGACATGACGACACCTCAGTTCTTTTTACAATATATTCACAAAAGTCATATTTGAGCTTATGAATATATTATAGTCATAGACTTGCTGATGTACAGAGGGGATTTTCGAAATTTCTCAATCCATATCATTGAATGCACGGAAGTCATAATTAACGCTTTTTATCTGTTTTTGTCATCAGAATGTAAAGACGGAAAAGAGGGACGGTCTTTCCTGCAGAGCCTCTTAGGACGTTCCTGTATGCTCTGCCATGCGCCGGTCCGGGAGGAGCCCCGCGGCAGGGGAATTTTCCTATTTCTTCCAAGCGGAAAAAAATAGAGGATGATATAATAAAAATAGAAATGTTTTGGCGGTATAGAGCGCCAGTTTAACAATGGAAAGGAATTTGTATGGAAGACGGCGGCCACATATGGACCGAAATACTGATTATTTTTGTACTTATCATTTTTAACGGCATCTGTTCCATGACGGAAATCGCCGTGGTTGGCGCGAGAAAGACCCGGCTCCGGGAGATGGCCAAAGACGGCAGCAAGAAAGCGGAGGCGGCCCTCCATATTGCGGAGAATCCGGAGAATCTGTTCTCCACGATCCAGATCGGCATCACTGCCATCGGGATTCTGACAGGAATGTATTCCGGTTCGTCTCTTGCGGGGCCCTTGGCGGATGAGCTTGCTCTCATCCCAGGCGCAGAGCCTTATGCCCAGGCAGCGGCGATGGTGATCGTCATGTCTTCTGTGACCTATTTCACGCTCATCCTCGGGGAGCTCGCGCCGAAATGGCTGGGCATCGCCGAGCCGGAGAAGATCGCCTGCCTCATTGCCAAGCCGATGATTTTCTTTGCCACCATCTGCCGGCCGCTTGTGCTTTTCAGCACGTGGTCTACGAAACTGGTGGTGCGCATGATCGGCATCGATATGGGCAAGGAAAAGCCTGTATCGGAAGAGGAAATCCGGGTGCTTCTCCGCCAGGGCGCGCGGATGGGGACCTTTGATAAATCGGAGCCTGCCATGATCGACCGCATTTTCCAGCTGGACGATCTCACCGCGGCGGACTGCATGACTTCCCGGAGCCAGCTCACCTGGATCGATATGAATGATTCAGAAGAAGAGATCTGGAAGGTGATTGAAGGAACGAGCCATTTCCGTCTGCCTGTAGGGAAGGGATCCCTCGATGAATTCCTCGGCATCATCGACGTGAGCGATGTTCTCATGGAGTGCCACAAGAAGCCCGATACGATTCCTGTGAAGGATATTATCGGGCAGGTCCTGCACCAGCCGGTGTATATTCCGGAGACGCTCACTCTGGTGAAGGTGCTCCAGAATTTCCGCGCTAAAGGGGTGCATGAAGCGATCGTCCTCGACGAGTACGGCGCCCTGTCCGGCCTCATCACGCTCCATGACGTACTGGAGCAGATCGTGGGAGATATGCCTGGCGACGCGGAGGATGTGCTCGAAGAGAAACGGAAATTCATCCAGCGGAGCGACCATTCCTGGCTGGTGGAGGGGCTCTGCACAATCGACGATTTCCGGGCGCATTTCCATATCGAAGAAGAGCTCCCTGGCGAGGCGGAAGATTATTATAAAACCCTGGGCGGCTTCATCGTCTACCTTTTCGGATATATTCCGAAAGAAACGGAAACCATCCATTATGGCCGGTTCCAGTTTGAAGTGCTGGACTGCGACAACCGGAGAATTGATAAAGTATTGGTGACAGAGCAGGCTCTCCCGCCTGCCGGAAAGGATGCGTAAATGAAGGAAAATAAGGAAGTAACCAAGTCCCTGATGGACGCGCTCATGGAAATTCACAAGGAACTGGCAGCGGATGAAGCGTTCCTCTCGGGCAAAATGCGCGGCGCAGAGTCCGATCCGGATGAGGAAAAAATGCGGATCCAGCATGTGCTCTCTCTGGCGGTGATGATGGAAGAAGCCATCGATTCCGTGCTGAAGGAGCTCCGCCAGGAGAAGGCTGACGCGGAAGCGAAGGCCGATTTCAATGTGCCTGAACTGCACCATCTCGAATATGACACCCATGTGATCGGCATGCCCGATGAGGAAAACGGAAACTCCGTGATGGAAGACATCGCTCTCGACAAGGACCCGGCAGCGGAGGAAGAGGCAGAACGGCGCGTAGATGACGCGGTGGAACTGGCCGATGAAATCGCTGATGAAGCGGAGGAAGCGGCGAAAGGGGAAAAAGCAGGAGACGCATCACCGGAAGAACCGGCGGAAAGCGGAACGCCTGCCGCGGAGCTCCCGGAAGACGCGCAGAAAAGAGCGGCTCTGGCGGTGACAGAGGAAGATGAAAAGAAAGCGGCAGAAGAAAAGAAGAAAGCCGAGAAAAAAGCGAAGAAAGAAGCCAAGGAGAAAGAAAAGAAAGCGAAGAAAGAGAAGGAAAAGGCAGAGAAGAAAGCAAAGAAGGAAAAAGAGAAGAGGGAAAAGAAAGAGAAAAAAGAAAAGGACAAGAAAAAGAAAGAGAAGAAGAGCAAAAAAGACGAAGACGACGATTGAGGAGCTGACGTCATATTTGTGTATGATGTGGTGCTGGGGACGAAGCGGAGGGGAGATCTTGCGATGGATATGACCGAAGTGTTGTCAGCTCATATGCTGGAACGGTTTGAGTTCTACAATTATAACCATGCTTTGGAAATTCTGACTGCTTCTTTTCCACAGGAGTGGGGGGATATTTTGACCTGCCTGGACTCCTTGGAAATCAGTATCCAGGATTTGCGCGATGCCGGCGGGAACGAGAGCCGTATCCCTAAAAAATTTGATGATGTACTGTATCCCAGGGGATGGCGGGAAATTAAAATTACCGGCGATCTTCAGATCAAATTGTATCCCCGCAGAAATGAACAGCGCGGGCGGTTTTCCGATTCTCCTTTTGAAGAGAAAACGATGGAGCAGTATATTGATGGGCACAACATCGACTTTCTGAAAAATCGTGTGGCTTTTGACTTGGAATGGAACAGCAAGGATCAAACTTTTGACCGGGATCTGTTGGCGATGCGGACTTATCATGATTGTGATATTATCAGTGCCGGTATCATTGTGACACGAGCAGAAGAACTGAATGATATTTTCAAACAAGTTCTTGACTCCCATGGGAAGCCAATTGCCAGAAAATATGGAGCCAGCACGACATGGATGGGAAAATTGCTGCCCCGCCTGAATTCAAGAAGAAATGGAGGCTGTCCTATTCTCGCGGTGGGAATCAAAAAACCGTGCATTGTAGATTTTATGGGAGGTGAGGCGGATGGATCCGACCAATGAGGATCTGCTGCGATTTTGCGGAGATAAAAAATTTGGGGTCATATATGCGGATCCGCCGTGGCGCTTTCAAAACAGAACAGGAAAGGTAGCGCCGGAAAACAAAAAGCTTTCCCGCTATCCGACAATGTCTCTGGAAGAGATAGAAAATATGCCGGTCAAAGAGATTGCCGCAGAGAAGAGCCACCTCTACTTATGGGTGCCAAATGCGCTTCTGCCGGATGGATTGGCAGTGATGAAAGCATGGGGCTTTGAATATAAAAGTAATATTGTGTGGGAAAAGATCAGAAAAGATGGTCAGCCTGATGGTCGGGGCGTAGGATTTTATTTCCGTAATGTCACGGAAATTCTGCTTTTTGGTATTCGCGGCTCGCATAACCGGACACTTGCGCCGGCCAGGTCTCAGGTGAATCTGATCCGCTCCAGAAAAAGAGAACACTCTCGTAAGCCTGACGAAATGATCGATCTCATTGAGAAATGTTCTGCCGGCCCTTATATTGAGCTTTTCGCCAGAGGAGACCGGGACGGATGGGCCATGTGGGGGAATCAGGCAGACGCCGATTATGAACCAGATTGGAAAACCTATAAGAATCATACGGTGGCATACAGCGGGGAGGAATTCTCCTCCGACCCGTTGTTTGAGAAAAAGAAGGGGTATGGTTCTTGTCCTGTGAAAACCGAATAGATAGGCATGAAAAATCCCTGCTGCGGCGCGGCGGGGATTTTTTCTGTGCTTCCGCAGGCGGGAGGATGCCTGCGGGGCATGGTTTCACATGGGGAACTGGTATTTCCTATTCTTTTTGGTTTTCGCTACAATGAACGCATCACAAAGGGATGAAACCAGAAGAGGAGAGGAATATGGCAGGGACAGGACAGATAACGGCGGGGCTGACGGCGAATGCGCTCAAATGGATCGCTGTTATTGCGATGGTGATGCAGCACAGTGCGATCCTCTTTCTGCCTCATGGATCCGCTCTGTATGATCTGCTTTTTGCCGCAGGGAAGGTGACGGCGCCGGTGATGTGTTTCTTCATTGCCGAGGGCTATTACCATACCCGGAGCCGGCGGAAGTACCTGGAGCGGCTTCTCCTGGGTGTTTTTCTGTCCCATGTGCCGCACGCGCTGGCCTTTGGTTTTTCTCCCTGGGAATTCTGGCGCGTGACCAGCGTGATGTGGAGCCTTTTTCTGGGGCTGCTGTCTCTCATAGCGTGGGAGAGAAAGGACTGGCCGCTCCCTCTGCGTATGGCGGCGGTCCTTCTGTGCTGCGTGCTTTCCTATCCGGGCAACTGGAATGCAGCGGCGGTCTTGTGGGTACTTGCTTTCGGCGTCTTCCGGGGACGGGGATGGATGGTATGGGCAGCGTTTGCCGCGGTGAGCCTCATCCATTTCGCGGAGAGCTTCCTCATCCCGTCGCCGACGGATCCGCTGTACCTGCGTTTTTTCATTTTCATGGCAGTGCCGCTCCTCATGCAGTATAATGGACAGTTAGGAAGGAAATGCGCGTGGGTCCAGTGGAGCTATTATCTTTTTTATCCCCTGCATTTCCTCATTCTGTACGGGCTGGCCCGTCTGGCCAGATGAGGTGGAACTTATGAAAATCTATACATGGATGCTTACGGCGGCGCTGGCAGCAGCGCCTTTTTGTGTTTCCCATGGGGAGGATCTGACATTGCCCGGCGGGGAAGTGCTTCCTATGGGGGACGCGGTGGAAGTGACTGCCGTTTCTGATTCCGCCGTGGGGCAGTTTCTGAGCGCTCATCTGGAGGACGCTTTCACGGAAGACAAGATCGAAAGCACCCTCAGCAAGATGGGTATCTACAGCGGCGATGAAGAGACAGGGCAGGCTCTGGCAGGACTTTTGGCGGCAGCGGCGTCGCAGGGGGAATTCCGCATCCTATCCGGGGCGGGCCATGAAATGGCGGTCTTCTCTGTCCATGCCGACGGTGCCTATATAGGAAAGGTGTCGTCCCTGCTCTCGAAGGCGAAATGGCCCGGCGGGGAAGCGGGCCTCTCTGTGAGGAATATGCTTCCTCTCTCTGTGGGCGTCTTCACATTGAGGGATGTGTCCGGCTGGGAAGAAGGTACATCCGAAGCGGGCGTAGGCTACCGCCTGGGCGGGGCGGAAGTATCGGCAGGGACCGGATTCGGCCTTTCCCTGCCGCTTCATCTGGAAGCGCTCGTCCAGACAGACCCTGACGGCGGCGAGACGTACAGCCTCTTCCTTGCCACGGAAGACGGGGCGGATTTCTTCCTCCCTGCGCTCCGCGGCGCCGTCACGGAGGCGGTGATGGAATAAAGAGAGCTTCCCCGTGCGGGAAACATTTTTTCAGCGAGGTCAATGATGAAGAAATTTCTCACAGCGCTCCTGATCGCCGCCATCGTGCCCTTTGCCGGGGCGGGGGCGGAAGATCTGGCCATCGAAGGATTGGGAACGCTTCCATTTGGCAAGGACATCCATGTCACTGACGGCAGGGGCACCGCAGTGGAAGGGATGATGCGGCGGAGCTTTTCCGGGGCGGACCATCAGGACACGAAGCGGTCTCATTTGATGCGTTTCCTCACCGTGCCGGAAGGCATGTTTCTCGCCCACGGGGAAGATTCCCCCCTTTCACGGATGCGGGTGTACCAGCTGGTCCAGCAGGATATGCGCACCACCTATACGATGATGGTCTTTGTTTTCTCCGGGGATGAAGAAGAAATTTTCCGCGGAAAGCAGAAGAACATGCGCTTCTGGGACAAGGCGTTCCAGAAAGACGGAGGAAATCCGGGCATGCCCGGCCGTGCGCTCAACGTGGAAGAATTCCGGCAGAGCGCAGCAAGAGCGATGGAAGAAGGGAGCGGGACGGCGCCGGATTTCCGCATTCTTGACGGGTCATCCTGGAAAAAATACACCAATGAAGACGGCACCCTCCGGTGGCAGCAGCAGGTGAAGGCCATCGTCACCAATGAGAAAGGCCTGGTCATGCCCCTGTGGACCGAGTCTGTGCTGTACCGGAACCTGGCAGGGCGTTATTATTTCCTCATTTTTACAGGGAGCCATGAGTCGGGGCGGAAACTTTCTGACGCGCTGCTCTATGGACTGTACCAGCTGAGGAGGGAAAAGCTATGAAATGGAGAACCTGGCTTCTCGGAGCGGGCGCGGCTCTCTTCCTGTGGAGCGGCGCCGCTGCCGCGGATCTCGCAGAGGCGGCGAAAGCGCTCCCTCCCATGTTTACCCTCCGGCCCCTTCCCGGGACAGAATGGATCACCTTCGGCGGGCGGCGCTTCTCTTACCAGGCGGCGCAGCTCACCGCGGATATGAAGAAGAGGGATATGTTTCTCGCAGGCTACCTTTTTTATGGGGAACTGCCGGAGGAAGACAAAGCGGGCGCGGCACCCTATTTCCAGTACAATCTGGGAGAAACGGAATATGAAGGGCTCGCCGCACTGAACGCGTCTTTTTTCAACGAAAATGCGCCTCTCCACCAGGCACTGCAAAAGTCTCTCTCCCAGTGGGCTGACCAGATGATCGGCGGCGAAGGGGCCGGCCTTACGGTCACTCTCGATCACATGGAGCCCATCCGCCGCACCGCAGACGGGTCGGTTATCCTCTACACCGCAGGCACCAGGGTGACACTCTCATCAGGAGGCTTCATCCTGCCCCTCTATGGGAGGGCCTATATGTACAGGGACGGCGGCGCCTACCGGGTGCTCATGCTCATCACCAGCGACGACAGCCGCCAGCCTATGACCTACGCGCTGGACGATATGGCGAAGGAAGCGGCCAAAGAAGCAGCCCGCCGGGATCTGGCGGCGTACGTGCGGGATTTGAGAGAAGGGAAATAAGGCGCATGGCCTGTCTCCCGAGGCGCGGCAGTAAGGGTCTGAGGTCTGGGGTCTGAGGTC